>NZ_JBHXNW010000064.1:16282-51755 GCF_042717365.1 Streptomyces sp. NPDC058534 | reverse complement strand
CCTCGATGCCGTTCCTGGAGGAGATCGGGAAACTGGACCGGGAGGGCGGGAGGGTCACCGTGGTCGCCGAGGACGAGGACGGGCGCCCCGGGCTCGACGCCTTCCTGGCGGAGCTGCCCGAGGGCACGGCCGTGTACTGCTGCGGCCCGGAGGGTCTGCTCGCGGCCGTCGAGGAACGCCTCCCGGAGGGCACCGCCCTGCACCTGGAGCGGTTCGCGCCGCGCACCGCGGCGGGCGGCGACGCGGAGTTCGAGGTCGAGCTGCACCGCAGCGGGCGCACGCTGACCGTGCCCGGCGACTCGTCGGTGCTGGCGGCGGTGCGGGCCGAGCTGCCGGGCACCCCGTACTCCTGCGAGCAGGGCTGGTGCGGGACCTGCCAACAGAGGGTGCTGGAGGGCGAGATCGATCACCGGGACGAGCTGCTGACCGACTCGGAGCGCGGCGACTCGATGCTCATCTGCGTGTCCCGCGCCCGCGGCACCCGGCTCGTGCTCGACATGTGAACACCGATGCCCGGTCCGGCCCGTTCGGGGGCTGGATTCGATCGGTAAGGTGTTCGTATGACTACCGGGGTACGCCGCAGAATGGGCGTCGAGGAGCGGCGGCAGCAGTTGATCGGCGTCGCGCTCGAACTGTTCAGCCGCCGCTCGCCGGACGAGGTGTCCATCGACGAGATAGCGTCGGCCGCGGGCATCTCGCGCCCGCTGGTGTACCACTACTTCCCCGGCAAACTCAGCCTGTACGAGGCCGCGTTGCAGCGCGCCTCGGACGATCTGGCGGCCCGGTTCGTGGAGCCGGCGGAGGGTCCGCTGGGGGCGCGGCTGCTGCGGGTGATGGGGCGCTACTTCGACTTCGTCGAGGAGCACGGGCCCGGTTTCTCGGCCCTGATGCGCGGCGGTCCGGCCGTCGGCTCGTCCACCACCAACGCCCTCGTGGACTCCGTACGGCAGGCCGCGTATGTCCAGATCCTTTCGCACCTGGGCGTCACCGACCCGCCCGCACGGCTGGAACTGGTCGTCCGCTCCTGGATCTCGCTCGCCGAGTCGACGGCCCTGCTCTGGCTGGACGGGCGCCGCATCCCGCGTGCCGAACTGGAGACACAGCTCGTGCACGACTTCGCCGCGCTGACGGCGGTGAGCGCCGCCCATGACGAGGAGATGGGCGCCCTGCTGCGCCGCGTCATCGAGGACGAACCGGCCGACGGCCCGTTCGGGGACCTGATCGGCCGGCTGATCGCGCTGGCGTAGGTGTATTGACCCGCCGGCCTGTCCTCAGACCTCGGCCTTGCGGTAGGACGGGTCGAGATCGCGCACCTCGGCCGACAGGTGCAGGGTGACCCCGTCCCTGGGCTCGACGTGCTTGCGGAGCAGCTCCACCACGGCCTCGGTGAGCCGCGCCTTGGCCTCCTCGGAGCGTCCGGCGAGCAGGGCGATCGAGACGTCCACGATGGCGTGCCGCTCCTTCTCGGCGCCGACGGCCTCGTCCTCGCTGCGCAGGACCCGCGTCTTGCACGCCGGCAGCCGCGCGGCCACCGTCTCCACGATCACCGGGTGCAGGGCGAGCGCGAACTCCTCCCAGTCGACGTCGTCGAGAGATGCGGAACGCTCGATGGTGATCTGCGGCATGGGTGCTCCTGTTCTACGGCGGACAGGAGCACCCTAACCGCAGCGTTCCGCTAGCCCGCGCGGGTGAAGACCGCCACCGTGCGCGCCGGGACCGTGAACGTCCCCGACGCCTTCGCATAGGCGGCGCTGCGGACGACGGGGTCCGCTCCGGACGCCTGTACCGGGTGCAGCCGGTAGCCGGTCCCGGCCGACTCGCTCACCCGCTGCCGCTGCTCCTGCGGGGTCGAGTTGAAGACGACCACCAGGTCACCGAGGCGCATGGTGATCACGCCGGGCGTCTCGTCCTGCCCGGAGAGCGGGAAGGAGAGCCGGGACTGCACCTGGCCCGCCGTGGCGAGGGAGAAGTCCTGCTCGCCCGTACGGATCTTCAGCAGGTCCTGATACACCGCCGAGGCCCCGGTGATCTGCGGGCAGCCGACCCCGACCGAGCCGAGGAGCGGTTTGGCGTACGGCCACTTGTCCTGGTTGTCGGCCGCCGGCGGCAGCCCGCGCCCGAAGCCGTTGCCGTCGGCGCAGCTCCAGTGGATGGCGTTGAACCAGTCGCCGCTGTCGTAGGAGTTGCGGTCCAGCGACTTGGAGCGCAGCAGGTCGGTGCCCGCCTGGGAGAGCGCCGGGCCCTGCGAGAGCGCGGCGGTCGCCATGGCGAGGACCTGCATGCGGGCCCGGTCGGCGGCGGACGTGTCCTTCGGCAGCTTGAAGGCGAGCGCGTCGAACAGGGACTCGTTGTCGTGCGCGTCGGCGTAGGCGAGGGCGTCGCCGGGTGCCGCCGCGTATCCGGCGGGGGCGCCGTTGTAGTCGACCTCGGAGCCCTTGACCCGCTTGCCGTCGGTGTCCGTGAACGCGTAGTCGGCGAGGTTCCCGGAGAGGCCGACCTTGATCAGGTCCTGGTAGTGCAGCAGGCGGGCCCGCTGCTCGGCCTCGGTGCCGTTGGCCTTCGAGGAGTTGGGGTCGGTGAACAGGCCCGACGCGAAGCCCTGGACGCCGGGGTCCTCGTCGAAGGGGCCGCCGCCGCGCACGGCGTCGCGGGCGCGGTCGGAGAAGGTCGCGACGCCGGTGCCGGCCATGTTCTTCTGGGTGGCCTGCGTGAAGCGGGCGTCGTCGGCGATCTCGCCGAAGTTCCAGCCCTCGCCGTACAGGATGATCTTCTTGCCGTCGACGCCGTCCTTCTTGAGGGTCAGCGCGTCGAGGGCCTCGCGGACGGCGAGGATGTTGGCCTTCGGGTGGTGGCCCATGAGGTCGAAGCGGAAGCCGTCGACCTTGTACTCCTTGGCCCAGGTGACGATCGAGTCCACGACCAGCTTGCCCATCATGGCGTTCTCGGTGGCGGTGTTGGCACAGCAGGTGCTGTTGGCCACCGATCCGTCGGCGAGGAGCCGCTGGTAGTAGCCGGGCACGATCCGGTCGAGGACGCTCGTCCTCGCCTGACCGCCGGCCGCAGTGTGGTTGTAGACGACGTCCATGACGACCCGCAGCCCGTCGTCGTTCAGCGCCTTGACCATCCTGCGGAACTCGACCGTGCGGGCGGTGCCCTCCGGGTCGGTGGCGTAGGAGCCCTCGGGGACCGTGTAGTGGTAGGGGTCGTAGCCCCAGTTGTAGGCGTCCTTGGCGGCCGCCCGCGCCACGCACTCCTGTTGCCTGTCGGAGTCGGCCGGCAGTGCGGCGAGGTCGCAGTCGACGGTGGCCTGGTCGGACTTCTTCTCGGGGATCGTGGCGATGTCGAAGGCCGGGAGCAGGTGGACGTACGAGGTGCCCGCCTCGGCCAGTTCGCGCAGGTGTTTCGAGCCGTCGCTCCTCTTGTCGGTGAAGGCGAGGTAGGTGCCCCGGTGGCCGGCGTCCGCCGTCCGGTCCGCGACGGAGAAGTCACGGACGTGGAGTTCCTGGATCTGGGCGTCCCTGAGCGGCACCGCCTTCGGCTTGTCGTAGCCGTCCCAGCCGCGCGGGGCGAGGTCGCGGTCGTCCAGGTCGACGACGAGGCTGCGCTCGGAGTCGGTGGTCAGGGCGAGCGAGTAGGGGTCGGTGACCTGGTTGGTGACGACCTTGCCCGCCTCGGGCGCCCACACCGTCACGGCGTACCGGTAGGCCTCGCCCTTCCAGGAGCGGGGACCGGTGACGGACCAGACGCCGGAGTCGCCGTCCCGCCGCATCCGGACCGTGCGGTCGCCGATCTCCAGCCGCACGCTCTGCGCGGTCGGCGCCCACAGGGAGAGCGTGGGGCGGCCGTGCCGGAAGACCGGCCCGAGGTCGGCCTTGGTGGCGTCGTCGGCGTACAGGTCGTCCAGGGCGCCGGCGATCTGCACGCCGGTCGCCGCGAGGACGGCGCCGGTGGCGGCGCGCTGGGAGGCGACGACCTGGCCGCGCAGGGCCTCGCGGACCCGGTCGCGGTCGCGCGGGTCGACCGACCAGGCGGCGTACTCCTTCAGGTGCGGGTACTTCGCCTTCTGGGCGTCGGTGAGGGCGGTCTTCGTGAGGCGGAGCCAGGTGGCCTCGTCACCGCCGGTGAGCGTGCCGTTCTCGGCCTTGATCGAGCCGGTGCGGGAGGCGAGCAGCTGGGTGGAGGCGGCGCCCTCGGCGCCGTTCCAGGCGACGGTGTTCCGGTCGATCCAGACCGCCTTGGAGGTGGAGAGGTCGACGGCCGCCGCCGAACCCGCGGGCTGCGGCAGCAGGTACTTCTCCTGGCCGCTCAACAGCCACACCTCGTGCCCGTTGGCCGTGAGGTCGAGGGCCTGGTCGGTGGGCAGGTCCTTCTCGTCGCCCTTGTGGATGATGTAGCTGACGCTGGTGGCACCCGCGCTGAGCGGCACCTCGAAGACCGCGCCGTAGGAGTCGGTCTTCACCGGCATCAGGGGTTTCGCCCAGTCGGTGGGGTTCGCGGCGCCGCTCCAGACGTGCAGGCCCCAGCCGTCGTAGTTCCCGTCGGCGCGGTGGTAGTTGAGGACAGCCTTGGTCTTGTCCTGGGCGGGGTAGTCGGGCCGTTCGGTGACGACCTGCTCCTTGCCCTGCTCGATCCAGACCTCGCCCGTCCGCGTGACGTCGATCGTGCGGTCGGCGGCGACGTCCTTGTTGCCGTCCTTGTCGACGACGAGGAAGTTGACGTCGCTCGCGCCGGGCTTGAGCTTGACGTAGGCGAAGGCGCCGTAGGCGTCCCGGCCGATGAAGGGGTGGCTGTCGGGCCACTCGGTGGCCTCACCGTCGGCGAGGTCGCCCCAGGCGTACAGGCCCCAGTCGTCGTAGTTCCCGTCCTCCCGCTTGTAGTGGACGATCGCGTGGTCGCGGGAGGCGGCGGTGGGCGGCTCCTCGACCGGCGGGGTACCGGTCGTCGAGTCGGCCATGGCGCTCGCGGTGCGGCCCGTCGAGTCGACGACGACCGCCTTGTAGCGCAGGGCGGTGCCGGCCGGGGTGTCCTCGTCGATGGTGTGGGTGACCTTGTAGGGGGCGTGGTCGGCGGAGCCGAGGGTGCGCCACTTGCCGTCGCCGGTCTGGGCGGCGAAGACGACGCGGTTGAGCTGTCCGCCTCCGACGTCGGCGGTCAGTTCGACGGTGCCGGTGGCGCCGGGGTCGGGGGCGGTGAGGGTGACCGTCGGCTTGGTGGCTGGCTCGGCGAGCTTGCCGGCGGCCTTGAGGACGACGGCAGAACCGGCCGGGACGGTGACGGAGACCTTCTTGTCGGCGCCGGACTTCGCGTCGTCGTCGGTGCCGTAGAGGGCGCGGAAGGTCATGTCCGCCGAACCGGTGGCGAAGGTGGCCGTCCTCGCCTCGTCCGCGTTGTTGAAGGCGACGACGTACTCGGTGCCGCGCGCGGCGTCGGTGCGCGAGAAGGCGTAGACGCCGGCGCCGTCGGCGGCGTAGCGCTCGGTCTGGACGCCGTCGGCGAGGGCGGGGTGGGCCTTGCGCAGCTTGGCGAGGGCGCTGATCTGCCGGTACAGCGGCGCGTTCGGGTCGTAGGCCGCCTCGGCGTGGGTGCGGTCGGTGCCGAGCTGGTCGTCGTCCAGGTAGTCGGCGGTGCGGGAGGCGAACATGGGCTGGCGGGCGTCCTTGTCGCCGCCCGCGCCGGTGAAGCCCTGCTCGTCGCCGTAGTAGATGACCGGGTTGCCGCGGCTGAGGAACATCAGCTCGTTGGCGAGCCGGTCCCTCTTCAGCAGTTCGGCGTCGGTGGCCTGCGGGTCGTCCTGCCTGAGGAAGGTGCCGATGCGGCCCATGTCGTGGTTGCCGAGGAAGGTGACCTGCTCGTACGCGTTGGCCTTGTCGGTCGTGTACTTGTAGTCGTCACCGAAGACCGAGGCGAGCTTCTGGGCGCTGCCGCCCTGGGAGGCGTACGCGCGGGCCGCGTCCTGGAAGGGGAAGTCGAGCGTGGAGTCCAGGCGGCCCTGGGTGACGTACGGGGAGGTGACGGAGGTGTCGGCGGAGTAGACCTCGCCGAACATGAAGAAGTCGTCCCGGCCCTTCTTTGCGGCGTACGCGTCGAGCGCGGTGGCCCACTGGGTCCAGAACTCCATGTTGACGTGCTTGACCGTGTCGATGCGGAAGCCGTCGATGGCGAAGTCCTTCACCCACCGCTGGTAGATCTTCTCCATGCCGCTGACGACCTCGGGACGTTCGGTCCACAGGTCGTCGAGGCCGGAGAAGTCGCCGTACGTGGTGGACTCGCCGGCCCAGGTGGAGTCGCCCCGGTTGTGGTACATGGCCGGGTCGTTGAGCCACTTCGGAACCTTGAGGTTCTTCTTCGCGGCGGGCACGACGGGCGTACGCGGGAAGGAGCCGGAGCCCACACGGGGGAATCCGCGCTCGCCGTCCGCGTAGTCGGAGTCGTCGAAGGGCTTCCCGTCCTTGGTGAGGTAGGGGAAGGCGCCCTTGGACAGGTAGTCGTACGACTTCTCCTCGTAGTCCACGACGTCGGCGGTGTGGTTGGTGATGACGTCGAAGAACACCTTCATGCCCTTGGCGTGCGCCTTGGAGACGAGGTTCTTGAGATCCTGGTTGGTGCCGAAGTGCGGGTCGACCTGGGTGAAGTCGGTGATCCAGTAGCCGTGGTAGCCGGCGGAGGCGTCCTTGCCCGTGCCCTGGACAGGCTGGTTCTTGAAGATGGGTGCCATCCAGAGGGCGGTGGTGCCCATGCCCTTGATGTAGTCGAGCCGGTCGGTCAGGCCCTTGAGATCGCCGCCCTGGTAGAAACCCTTGTCGGTGGGGTCGTGGCCGGTTGCGAGACGGGTTCCGGTCAGGCCGCCCTTGTCGTTGCGGGTGTCGCCGTTGGCGAAACGGTCCGGCAGGACGAAGTAGAACTGCTCGCGGGTCAGGTCGTGGCGTGCGGCGGCCTTCGCCAGCTTCGCGTCGGACGGGGGCGCGGGCGGAGTGTCGGCCCGCGCGGCGAGGGGTGGGAGGAGGGCTGCGGCGAGCGCGGTCACGGTGACGGCCGCGACCCGTCTCACTCGTGCGGTGCGGCGCGCGACAGGCACCGGCCATCTGGGTATCACGGGCGTGAACTCCTTGTGCTGACGGCTCGATCGGGTCCGACCCCGGCGTGACCGTAGCGCTGCCGCAAGTCTTGCGGCAAGGGTCGTGAAAGTACCGGTAAGAATTTTCACGACCCTTGCCCATGAGGCGCGTTCAGCAGCCGGACCTGCCCGCGTAGAGGGCGAGCGCGGTGTTGGCGCCCAGCGTCGCCGTGAACTGCCCCGAGCCGTTGACGCTCACGGCCTTGCCGCTCTGGACGTCGCAGTACGTCCCGGCGGGCAGCGACGTCTGGTAGGTGCGGCTCAGCGAGCCGGACTCGTGGTTGATGGCGACGAAGCCCTTGCTGCCCCGCCCGAAGGCGATGGCGTCGTTGCCGTTGTCCCACCAGTTGGTGACCGCCTGACCCCGGGTGGCGTTGCGGAAGGCGACCATCGACTCGATCTCGGGCCAGGCGTGCTGGCACTTCCAGCCGTCCTGCCAGCAGGCGTCCACCCGTCCGCCGTTGGGCGGTCCGGCGTCGGCGTTCGACCACTCGTAGCCGGAGTTGACGTCGGGGGCGCCGTAGGGCCAGGCGAGCATGAAGACGTTGGCCAGGGTGTAGTTGGCGTTGTCCTTGTAGTTGAGCGTGGCGCCGTTGCGCTCGGTGTCGTGGTTGTCGACGAAGACACCGGAGACGCCGCTGCTCATGTACCCCCAGCCCTCGCCGTAGTTCTTCAGGTAGGCGAGGTTCTCGTTGTTGAAGACGCGCTTGAGGTCGTAGGCGTACCGGAACTCCTGCACGTCGCCGCTGCCGGTGTACTCGGTGGGCTGGACGGCCTCGCCCGCGCCGTGGATGACCTCGTGCTTCCAGTGGACGCCCGGGTTGCTCAGCCTGGACTTGATGTTCGCGAGATCTCCGGCCGGGATGTGCTTGGCGGCGTCGATGCGGAAGCCGTCGACGCCGAGCGAGAGGAGGTCGTTCAGGTACCCGGCGATCTTCCCCCGGACGTAGTCCTCACCCGTGTCCAGGTCCGCGAGGCCGACCAGTTCGCAGTGCTGGACGTTGTAGCGGTCCTGGTAGTTGCTGATCTGGGAGCGGCAGTCGTCGAAGTCGGGCGACGAGTAGAGCCCGGGGTAGTCGTACTTCGCGTACGACGAGCCGCCGGTGCCGATGCCGCCGCCCGCCGACATGTGGTTGACCACGGCGTCGGCGACGACCTTCACACCGGCGGCGTGGCAGGTGTCCACCATGCTCTTGAACGCGGCCCGGTCCCCGAGCCGCCCGGCGATCCGGTAACTGACGGGCTGGTACGACGTCCACCACTGCCCGCCCTGTATGTGCTCGGCGGGCGGCGAGACCTGCACGTAGCCGTAGCCGGCGGGGCCGAGGGTGCGGGTGCACTCCTTGGCGACGGAGGCGAAGTTCCACTCGAAGAGAACGGCGGTGACGTCCTTGGCGCCGGGCGGGGCGGCCTGCGCACTGGTTGGGGTCATGACAAGGGCGGCCGCTGCCAGAGCGACGGCCCCCGTGAGGGCTCTACGTGTCATGTGGGGTGTTCCTTCATCATCGAAGGCTCTGTGGGGAGCCGAAGGTCGCCTGGAGGCCCGCTTGAAGACTCTTGCTGAAACCTTCAGAAACCTTGCGGTGACGCAGATGTTAAAGGTTCACTGACGGAAAGGGCAGCGGTCGGTGTGAAGTTGCGGCAGGAGATTATGAATCTTGCGACGCGGAGGTCCGCGAGCCGCCGACATCGCTCACCGGATCACGTCCGCCGTATACCGGCGACGAAGGCGGTCCAGGCTGAGACTGGAAACAGCAACGCCGGTCCGGTGGGGTTCTTGCTGTCCCGGACGGGGACGGTGCCGGGGATGTTGGCGGCGAGTTCCAGGCAGTCGCCGCCCCCGCCATCGCTGTACGTGCTCTTACGCCAGGCTGCGACAGTCAGGTCGGGTCGGGTACTGCGCATGTCTCGTACTCCTTCATGACCCGCCGGATCAGGACCGCGGATGCCTCTGGCGGCAGGGCTCGGGCATGGACGAGATCGTAACGATGGGAGTGCCGGGCCACCATGGTCCGGTCTTCCACCAACTCGCCCGAGTGGCCCGCCTCCAGGTAGGCCACGTCCGGCGCGTGGTCGAACGACAGGAGGGTGAGCGAGCCACCCATCGCCGAATGGGCGCCGGCAGCGAAGGGCAGTACCTGCAACTCGATGTGCGGGGTGCCTGCGGCTTGGAGCGCGGAGCCCAGCTGCTCCCTCATGACCGTCGGGCCCCCCACGGGGCGCCGGATCACCGACTCGTCGAGCACCACCCACAGCAGGGCGGGCCGCGGCTTCCGGAGGAGGCTCTGCCGACTGAGCCGAGCTGCCACCTTCTCCTCGATCTCCTCCACCGTGCACCAGGGTTGGCCCTGGCGCAGCAGCTCGCGCGCGTAAGCCTCGGTCTGAAGCAGGCCCGGGACACTGTGAGCCATGTACTTGTGCATGGCGTTCGCTCTGGCCTCGTACTCCACGAACTTCCGTGCCCAGTCCGGAATCGGCGTCCTCCTGATGTGCCCCCACAGGTCGATCAGGTCGCCGTCGGCCTCCAGGATCGCGTCCAGCTTGGTGTTGACGTCCTCAGGAGGTGTCTCCTTACCCAGTTCGAACTGGGCGATCCGGCTGTGGGCGATGGGGATCAGGTCACCGAGCCGACGCTGGGTGAACCCGGCGCGCACGCGGAGCTTGCGCAGCTTCACGCCGTAGAGCGCGGGCAGGGACGCGGACGGGTCGAGTTCCTTCGGCGCGGGCATCGCCTGTCCCCCGTTTTCGATCCGATGCAACGAAAACCGTTACCCCTGGTGAGCGTAGCGTCACGTAACGATGATCGTGGGGAGAGTCGGGATCATCACGAAGGAAGGGCACCGCACCATGGCACCACAGGAACGCAGGAGGCGCGCAGCCGCGATCCAGGACGCAGGCGCCGCCAGGGACGAACTCGCCGGCGCGCTGGACGAAGTGGGCGTACGTCTGCCGTCGTTGGGCCTGGACACCGTCTCGCTCGCCAGCGACTACCTGCCACCGCTGGTGGAACTCGGACGCTGCAACCCGGGCACGGCACGGAAACTGGCGGCCGCGCTGCGGGAGGGCGGCGCCACCGAACTGACCGCCAGGGTGCGTGAGGTGAACCGGCGTAGCGAGCAGCGGACTCGATAGCGCACTACGCGTATGGTGAGGGCCCGCCCACCCCCGGAAGGGGACGGCGGGCCCTCAGCGGGAGCGAGCGTCAGGCCCGGGTCCACCACACCGTCGTGTCCGCCGGGACCTTCGTCTCGTCGGGCGTCTCGGTGACTTCGTCGCTGGTCAGGAGGAGGCGGCCGTATGCGGGCAGCGTCACCGACTCGCCGGTGGTGTTGGCCACGCACACGAAGTCGCCGCGGCGGAAGGCGAGGACGCCCTCGGGGGCGCGGAGCCACTCGACCGCGTCGCCCGCGCCGAGGTCGGGCTGGTCGCGGCGGGCCGCCAGCGCGGCGCGGTACAGCTCCAGGGTCGAGCCGGGCTCGCCGGTCTGGGCCTCGACGCTCAGCTCGGCCCAGCCCGCCGGCTGCGGCAGCCAGCTGCCGCCCGCGCCGAAGCCGTACGACGTACCCGTGCGCGTCCAGGGGATCGGCACCCGGCAGCCGTCGCGGAAGCCGTCCTGGCCCGCGCCCCGGAAGTAGGCCGGGTCCTGGCGTACCTCGTCGGGGAGGTCGACGACGTCCGGCAGGCCCAGCTCCTCGCCCTGGTAGACGTAGGCCGAGCCGGGCAGGGCCAGCATGAGGAGGGTGGCGGCGCGGGCGCGGCGCAGGCCGAGCGCGCGGTCGCCGGCCAGGCGGATCTGGGTGCCGAGGCCGGGCGGGTTGGCGAACCTGGTGGCGTGCCGGGTGACGTCGTGGTTGGAGAGGACCCACGTGGCGGGGGCGCCGACGGGGCGCATCGCGTCCAGGGTGCGGTTGATGACCGTGCGCAGTTCCTCGGCGTCCCAGGGGGTGCCCAGGTACTGGAAGTTGAAGGCCTGGTGCAGTTCGTCTGGACGGACGTAGTTCGCGGTGCGCTCGACGGTCGGGGTCCACGCCTCGGCGACGAAGATGCGCTCGCCGCTGTACTCGTCCAGGATCAGCCGCCACTGGCGGTAGATGTCGTGGACGCCGTCCTGGTCGAAGAACGGCATGACATCGTTGCCCAGCAGCTTCAGTTGCTCGTGAGATCCCAGGTCCGGCAGGCCCTGCGCCTTCACCATGCCGTGCGCGACGTCGATGCGGAAGCCGTCGACGCCCATGTCCAGCCAGAACCGCAGGATGGAGCGGAACTCGTCGCCGACCGCCGGGTGCTCCCAGTTGAAGTCGGGCTGCTCGGGCGCGAACAGGTGCAGGTACCACTCCCCCGGCGTGCCGTCGGGCTCGGTGACCCGGGTCCAGGCGGGCCCGCCGAAGATGGACTCCCAGTCGTTGGGCGGCAGTTCGCCGTTCTTCCCCTTGCCGGCGCGGAAGTGGTAGCGGTCCCGGGACGGGGAGCCGGGGCCCTCGGCGAGGGCGCGCCTGAACCACTCGTACTGGTCCGAGGAGTGGTTCGGCACCAGGTCGACGATGATGCGCAGGCCCAGCCCGTGGGCGTCGCGGATCAGCGCGTCGGCGTCAAGCAGGGAGCCGAACATGGGGTCGACGGCCCGGTAGTCGGCGACGTCGTACCCGGCGTCGGCCTGCGGCGAGGCGTAGAAGGGGCTGAGCCACACGGCGTCCACGCCCAGGTCGCGCAGGTAGGGCAGGCGGGTGCGGACACCCTCCAGGTCGCCCATGCCGTCGCCGTTGCTGTCGGCGAAGCTGCGCGGATACACCTGGTAGATGACCGCGTCCCGCCACCAGTCGCGGCGCCCCGCGACGGTGGCCGTGGCGGAGGAGGTGACGGAGGTGGGGGCCGGTGCGGCGGAGTGCTGCTGGCTCATGTCGTCCTTGGTGTGTCACAGAGGTCTGGTCATGGAGGCATGGGTGGGGGACGAGGCGGCCGGCCGCGGTGCAGCGGGGTCGGATGGGCACCGCGGCCGGACGTTTTCCCGGCCGGGCGTCAGCCCTTGGTGCCGCCGGCGGTGAGGCCGGTCACCAGGTTCTTCTGTACGAGGTAGAAGAACGCGGAGACGGGTATCGCGACGAGTACGGCGGTGGCGGCCATCAGATGGCGCTGCGCGTCGTGCTCGCTGATGAAGCTCTGCAGACCGACCGCGAAGGTGTACTTCGTGTCGCTCAGCATGAAGGTCGAGGCGAAGGCGACTTCGCCGAAGGCGGTGATGAAACTGTAGAAGCCGGCGACCGCGAGACCCGGCCTGGCGAGCGGCAGGATCAGCCGGAAGAAGGTGCCGAAGGGGGTCAGCCCGTCGACGCGCCCGGCCTCGTCGATCTCGAACGGGATGGTGTCGAAGTAGCCCTTGAGCAGCCACGCGCAGTACGGCACCGCGGTCGTGCAGTAGACGAGGATCAGGCCGAGATAGCTGTCGACGAGCTGGAGCTCGGACAGGATCTGGTACATCGGCACGATCAGCACCGCGATGGGGAACATCTGGGTGACCAGGAGTACCCACATGAGCTTGCGGTAGCCCGGGAAGCGCATCCGCGAGACCGCGTAGCCGGTGGTGGCGGCGACCATGACGCCGATGACCGTGGTGCCCAGCGAGACGATCAGCGAGCTCTTCAGCCAGTCGAAGAAGTTCGTGTGCTGGAGCACGAACGCGTAGTTGTCGAGAGTCATCTTCGACCAGATGCGCCCGGGGTGCAGGTAGTCGTCCTTGTCCGGGCCGAGCGACAGATAGACCAGCCAGGCGACCGGGAAGAGGGCGATGAGGCTCGCGACGGTCAGGACGCCGTGCGAGGCGAGGGACGCGGCACGGCTGCGTTCGCCGCGGCCACGCACCCGGCGCGGCACGGCGCCGGACGCGGGGACCTGCTCGGCCGGGGCCTTGGTCGGCGCGGTGGTAGTACTCATGGCGGCTCCTGCCTCAGATCGCGAGCTGCTGCTCATTGCGGTTCAGCCAGCGGCGGTAGAAGGAGGTGAAGACGATCAGGATGGCCAGCAGCAGGATGCCGTAGGCCGCGGACTGCGCGAAGTCACGCGGCTGCTGTCCGAAGCCCAGGTGGTACGCCCAGGTGACAAGGATCTGTGCGTCGGGGGCGGTGTTGCCGAACAGCAGGAAGATCACGGCGAACTGGTTGAAGGTCCAGATGATGCCGAGCAGGACGACGGTGGAGCTGACGGACCTGAGACCGGGCAGGGTGACGTAGCGGAACCGCTGCCAGGCGTTCGCGCCGTCCATCTCGGAGGCCTCGTACAGGGTGTTGTCGATGGACTGCAGGCCGCCGAGGAGCGAGACCATCATGAACGGCACGCCGCACCAGGTGTTCACCATGATCGCGGAGAACCGCTGCCAGAAGGTGTCCTCCAGCCACGCGGGGGTCGGCAGATGCAGCCAGTCCAGGGCCGAGTTGACGATGCCCGCGTCGGCGAGCATGAAGCGCCAGCCGAAGACCGTGACGAAGGTGGGCACGGCCCACGGCAGGACCAGGATCAGCCGGTAGAAGGTGCGGCCGCGCAGCTTCTGGTTGAGCAGCAGGGCGAGACCGAGGCCGATGAAGAAGTGCAGGCCGACGCAGACCGCCGTCCACACGATGGTCCAGATGAAGTGCGACCAGAAGCGGTCGTAGGCGGTCGGGCCCCACAGGATGTCGGCGTAGTTGTCCAGGCCGATGAACTCGTAGGTGGCCTCGATCTCGTTGACGCCGATCGTGCGCCCCGTGTTGAGGCTGTTGGCGTCGGTGAACGTGAGGTAGAAGCCGTACCCCAACGGGTACAGCACGAGGACGCCGATCACGACGGCCACCGGCGCGATCATGGCGTAGGCGTACCAGTGCTTCTGGTATCCGTCTTTCAGACGCCGGCCGAGGCCGGGCCGCGGGGTGCGGTCACCGCGGCGTTTGCCGGTCGCGCGGTCGATGGCGACTGTCATGGTTCGACACCTTCGGGAGCATCGGGACGAGCGGGACGATCAAGGGGTACGGCGCACAGGCCGGTGGCCGCCGGGTCCCCTCCCCCCAGCGCGGGGGACCCGGCGGCCACGCGGGCTCACTTGCTGAAGTCCGGCACCAGCTTGGCGATCGCCGTCTCGGCGTCGCCCAGGCCCTCGTCCAGGGACTTCTTGCCGCCGGCGATCTGGGGCAGATGCTCGTCGAGCGGGACCCACAGGGAGCTGTACTCCGGCAGGGCCGGGCGCGGCTGGGCGGCGGGCAGGACCGTCTGGTAGCCGGCGATGCCCGGGTCGGCCTTGACCTCGGCGGTGTAGGCGTCGTCGCGGGTCGGCAGCGTGGAGTTCTTCAGGGCGATGGTCTCCTGGGACTTCGCCGAGGTCATGAACTTCACGAACTTCAGCGACGCCTCCTGGTGGGCCTTGTCCGAGCCGGCGTACACCGACAGGTTGTGGCCGCCGGTCGGGGCGCCCGCCTTGCCGGTGGAACCGGCCGGGACGGTGGCGATGCCGAGGTTCTTCTTGTCCTTGAAGGCGGTGCCCTTGTAGAAGTTGGTGATCTCCCACGGGCCCTGGACGATCGAGGCGACCTTGCCGCTGACGAACGCCTCCTGGATGTGGGCGTAGGCGTCGGCGGTGGTGTCCGCCTTGTGCAGGCCCTTGCCCTCGAACAGGCTCAGCCAGGTGCCGTACGCCTTCTTGCCCTCGGGCGACTTGACGGTGATCTTCTTGCCCTCGGCGTCGACCGTGTCGGTGCCCTCGCCGTAGAGGAACGGCTGTGCGTAGTAGCCGGCCGTGGAGCCCCAGTAGCCGTCGGCGCCGGTCTTGTCCTTGATGGTGGCGGCGGCCTTCTTCAGGTCGTCCCACGTCTTGGGGGCCTCGACGCCGGCCTTCTCGAACAGGGCCTTGTTGTAGACGAAGGCGAGGGTGTCGGTGACCAGCGGGACGCCGTAGGTCTTGCCCTCGTACTTGGCCTGCTCGATCAGGTTGGGCTGGAACTTGTCCTGCTCGGCGAGGGCCTCGGTGCCGTCCAGCGGCAGGAAGAAGCCCTTCTTGGCGAAGGCGGGGGTCCAGCCGACCTCGGCGCGCAGCACGTCCGGGGCGCCCTTGGAACCGGCGGCCGTGTCGAACTTGTTCTGCGCCTGGTCGAAGGGGACGTTGACGTAGTTGACCTTGACGTCCTTGTTGGCGGCCTCGAACTCCTTGACCAGGGCCTTGTAGGTCGGCGCCTCGTTGGTCGCGTTGGAGGTGTCCCAGTAAGTGATGGTCACCGGTCCGCCGGACTCGCTGTCGCTGTCGCCGTCCCCGCCGCACGCCGTCGCCGCCAGGGCGAGGGACGCCACCAGCGCGGTGGCCGCTATGCCACGCCGCATGAGTTCTCCTTGAGGGTGAAAGCCCGTGTGGTGCAGGGTGCGGGCCCGTCCGCCGCTCCTGCCGACCGCCGACCGCGTCGTCGCTGCCGCCGGGCGAGGTAAAAGTAGCCGCGCTGGAAGTGGCGCGAAAGACCTTGCAGCAAAAAAGTGCAAGAGATCTCCGAAGTTATCCGGGCGTGACCTCCTGGCGACCGCCGTGAGACGCTTGTTTACAGGGGCCGAGCGGTATCCGGCCGGTTGTGCAAGACTCTGCAAGCTCTTGCCGCCACTTTCTCGAGGGAGCGCGATGACGCAGCAGCCCGCGCCGGGCCGTCCAACAGGCCGTCCACGGCGCCCGATCGGTGTGCAAGGCGGCGGCCGACAGGTACAGTCCACCCCTGTGACCACACGGCTTGCCGACATCGCCGCCCAGGCGGGGGTGAGCGAAGCGACGGTCAGCCGGGTCCTCAACGGGAAGCCGGGCGTCGCCGCCACCACCCGCCAGTCCGTACTCGCCGCCCTGGACGTGCTGGGCTACGAACGCCCCGTGCGGCTGCGTCAGCGCAGCGAGGGCCTGGTGGGCCTGATCACCCCGGAGCTGGAGAACCCGATATTCCCGGCGCTGGCCCAGGTCATCGGCCAGGCGCTGACCCGCCAGGGGTACACGCCGGTCCTCGCCACCCAGACCCCGGGCGGTTCCACGGAGGACGAGCTGACCGAGATGCTGGTCGACCGCGGGGTGGCCGGCATCATCTACGTCTCCGGACTGCACGCCGACACCACCGCCGACATGCAGCGCTACGAACGGCTGCGCGCCCAGGGCGTGCCCTTCGTCCTCGTCGACGGCTTCTCGTCGAAGGTCGAGGCACCGTTCATCTCCCCCGACGACCGGGCCGCGATGAGCCTCGCGGTCACGCACCTCGTCTCGCTCGGCCACACCCGGATCGGGCTGGCCCTGGGGCCGAAGCGGTTCGTGCCCGTGCAGCGCAAGATCGAGGGCTTCGTCCGCACCGTCCAGGACCAGCTGGACCTCAGCGCGGACATCGTGGAGAAGGAACTCGTCCAGCACTCGCTGTACACCCTGGAGGGCGGCCAGGCGGCGGCCACCGCGCTCATCGGGCGCGACTGCACGGCGGTGGTCTGCGCGAGCGACATGATGGCGCTCGGCGCGATACGGGCGGCCCGGCAGCAGGGCCTCGACGTGCCCAAGGACGTCTCGGTCGTCGGCTTCGACGACTCGCCGCTGATCGCCTTCACCGACCCGCCGCTGACGACCGTCCGCAAGCCGGTCCCGGCGATGGGGCAGGCGGCGGTGCGCACGCTGCTGGAGGAGATCGCCGGGACGCCCGCGCCGCACAGCGAGTTCGTGTTCATGCCGGAGCTGGTCGTCCGCGGCTCGACGGCTTCCGCGCCCGGCGAGCGCAACCGCTCCTGACCTCCCGCCGCCGCGCGGCGGACGCGGGCCACGGCGGGCGGGGGGATGATCGGTGGGAGAGGTCTTTTCTGGCAGACTCCATGCCTATGGGTGACGCGACCGTGAGGACTCCGGAACGCCGTGCAGCGGCCGTTCCGCACCCCGTCACCGAGGGGGCGGGGCAGGGACCCCTGCGCCGGCTCCGGGCGCCGCGCCGGCCCCGTCTGTGGTTCGAGATCCTGCTGATCGCGGTGAGCTACTGGACGTACTCGCTGATCCGCAACGCGGTGCCGGAACAGCGGTCGCAGGCGTTGCGCAACGCCGACTGGATCTGGCGGGTCGAGCAGCAACTGGGCGTCGCCGTCGAGGAGTCGGTGAACCACGCGGTGAACTCGGTGACTTGGCTCATCATCGGGATGAACTACTACTACGCCACGTTGCACTTCGTGGTGACCCTGGGTGTACTCGTGTGGCTGTACCGCGGCCATCCCGGCCGCTACGCCGCGACCCGCCTCGTCCTCTTCGCGACCACGGGCGTCGCGCTGGTCGGTTACTACCTGTATCCCCTCGCCCCGCCCCGTCTGATGAACGGCGGTCAGTTCATCGACACCGTCATGGTCCACCAGACGTGGGGGTCGATGGCGTCCGGGGACCTGAAGAACATGTCCAACCAGTACGCGGCGATGCCCTCGATGCACATCGGGTGGTCCGTGTGGTGCGGGCTGACGATCTTCGCGCTGGCGTCCGTGCCGTGGGTGAAGGTACTGGGGCTGCTGTACCCGGCGCTGACGCTGGTGGTGATCGTGGCGACCGCCAACCACTTCTGGCTGGACGCGGTGGGGGGCGTGCTGTGCCTGGCGTTCGGCTACACGGTGGCGGCGGCCTGGTACGGCAGCCTGCCGTACGCGCTGCCGCGGGTGGTGGCCGCGCGGCGGGGGGCGTGGTTGCCCACGCGGGCGTAGCCGCGGGGCATCACGCGTAGAACAGCTCCTCCACCACCGCGCGTGCCCGGCGGGCCGTGCGTCGGTACTCGTCCAGCATGTCGCCCGCGTGACCCGGGCCGTGACCCAGGTAGCGGCCCACCGCGGCCAGCTCGCGCGGGTCGGTCGGGAAGGTGTCGCCGGCCCGGCCGCGGACCAGCATCACCGCGTTGCGCACCCGCGTCGCCAGCACCCACGCCTCGTCGAGGATCCCGGCGTGCTCGGCCGGGATGAGCCCGGCGCCGGACGCGGCGGCCAGCGCGGCCCGGGTCCGGGTGGTGCGCAGCCCGGCCTCGGTGTGCCCGTGCCGCAACTGGACCAGCTGCACGGTCCACTCCACGTCGGAGAGTCCGCCCGGCCCCAGTTTGGCGTGCAGCTTGGGGTCCGCTCCGCGCGGCAGCCGCTCGGACTCCATCCGGGCCTTGAGCCGCCGGATCTCCCGTGCGTCGTCCTCGCCGAGCCCGTCCGCCGGGTACCGCAGCGGATCGACCATTTCGGTGAACCGCCGCCCCAGGTCCGCGTCGCCGGCCACGAACTCGGCCCGCAGCAGCGCGTGCCGCTCCCACACCAGTGACCAGCGCCGGTAGTACGCCTCGTACGACTTCAGCGTCCGCACCAGCGGCCCGGACTTGCCCTCGGGCCGCAGGTCGGCGTCGATCAGCAGCGGCGGGTCGGCGCTCGGCACCTGGAGCAGGCGGCGCAGCTCGGCGACGACCTTGTTCGCCGCGTCCCCGGCCTCCCGCTCGTCGACGCCGTCGCGAGGCTCGTGCACGAACAGCACGTCCGCGTCCGAGCCGTAGCCCAGCTCGTGGCCGCCGAACCGGCCCATGCCGATGATCGCGAACCGGGTCGGCAGCGTGTCGCCCCACCCTTCCCGCACGACCGCCCGCAGCGTCCCCGCCAGCGTCGCCGCCGTCAGGTCGGACACCGCGTCGCCGACCAGGTCCACCAGGGCGCCCTGGCCGGCCTCGACGGGCTGCGCCTCGGTGCCGTAGGAGCCGACGATGTCCGCGGCGGCCGTACGGAACAGCTCCCGGCGCCGTACCCCGCGGGCCGCGGTGACCGCCTGTTCGCCGCCGTCGGCGCGCCGGACCGCGGCCAGTATCTCCTGCTCCAGCTGCGGGCGCCCGCGCGGCGCCAGGCCCCCGGTCGCGCCGTCGCCGAGCAGCGCGACCGCCTCGGGGGCCCGCATCAGCAGGTCGGGGGCGAGCCGGCCCGCGGAGAGCACGCGGGCGAGGTTCTCGGCCGCCGCGCCCTCGTCCCGCAGCAGCCTGAGGTACCAGGGGGTCTTGCCGAGCGCGTCGGAGACCTTGCGGAAGTTGAGCAGGCCCGCGTCCGGGTCGGCGGAGTCCGCGAACCAGCCAAGGAGCACGGGCAGCAGCGTGCGCTGGATGGCCGCCTTGCGGGTGACGCCGGACGCCAGCGCCTCCAGGTGCCGCAGCGCGGAGGCCGGATCGGCGTACCCGAGGGCGACCATGCGTTCGCGGGCCGCCTCGGGGCTGAGCCGGGCCTCGCCGGGCGCGAGCTGGGCGACGGCGTCGAGCAGCGGCCGGTAGAACAGCTTCTCGTGCAGCCGCCGTACCACGGAGGCGTGCCGCTTCCAGGCGCGCTGCAACCCGACCACCGGGTCGGTGCGCAGGCCCAGGGAGCGGCCGAGGCGGCGCAGGTCGGCCGGGTCCTCGGGCACCAGGTGGGTGCGCCGCAGCCGGTGCAGCTGGATGCGGTGCTCCATGGAGCGCAGGAAGCGGTACGCCTCATCGAGCTGGGCGGCGTCCGCGCGGCCCACGTAGCCGCCCGCGGCGAGCGCCTCCAGGCCGTCCAGCGTCGTACCGCTGTGCAGGGAGGTGTCGGACCGCCCGTGCACCAGCTGGAGCAGTTGCACGGCGAACTCGACGTCCCGCAGGCCGCCGGGGCCGAGCTTGAGCTGGCGGTCGACCTCGGCGGCGGGGATGTTCTCCACCACCCGGCGGCGCATCTTCTGCACATCGGCGACGAAGTTCTCCCGGTCGGCGGCCTGCCAGACCAGCGGCTGGAGGGCGGCCACGTACTCGGCGCCGAGGCCGGGGTCGCCGGCCACCGGGCGGGCCTTGAGCAGCGCCTGGAACTCCCAGGTCTTGGCCCAGCGCTGGTAGTAGGCGACGTGGCTGCTGAGGGTGCGCACCAGCGGGCCGTTGCGGCCCTCGGGGCGCAGGTTGGCGTCGACGGGCCAGATGGAGCCCTCGACGGTCGTCTCGGAGCAGATCCGCATCATGTGCGAGGCGAGCGCGGTCGCGGCCCGCAGCGCCTTGGTCTCGTCGGCGTCGCCCACCGCCTCGCCCACGAAGATGACGTCCACGTCGGAGACGTAGTTCAGCTCGTGGCCGCCGCACTTGCCCATCGCGATCACGGCCAGCCGGCACAGCGCGGCGTCCCCGGGCGCGGCCTCCTCGGCGATGGCCAGGGCGGCACGCAGGGTGGCGGTGGCGAGATCGGCCAGCTCGGCGGCGGTCTCGGCGAGGTCGATGGTGCCGCACACGTCGCGGGCGGCGATGGACAGCAGGCAGCGCCGGTAGGCGACGCGCAGCGCGACGGGGTCGGTGGCCTCGGCCAGGCCACGCTCGAACTCCTCGACGCCGGGGTGCAGGTCGCGGGGCTCGTAGGTGACCAGGGCCTGCCAGTCGCCGGCGTGCCGGGCGAGGTGGTCGGCGAGGGCCTCGGAGGCGCCGAGCACGCCGAGGAGCCGGTCGCGCAGCGGCTTGGCCGCCACCAGGGTGTCCAGCAGCTCCCGGCGGGCGGTGGGGTCGGGCTGCGCCTCCAGGAGCCGGACCAGGCCGTGCAGGGCCAGGTCCGGGTCGGCGGTGGCGCCCAGCGCCTCAAGGAGCACGGGGTCGGAGCGGACCTCGGCCAGCTCTGCGCCGTCCAGCAGGCCCTCGGCGGCCGAGGGATCGGTGAAGCCGTGCCGCAGCAGCCGCGTGAAGGTACTGCTCCTGCGCCCCGGCGCCGTCATCTCGGCCTCCTGTCGGACCTGTGGGAGGGACTTGTGGGATCAAGGTCGTACGGCCTGAGCGTAACCGGGGAACGGCGGCGGGGCACCGAACGGACCGCGCCCCTCCCGGGAAGCAGTTAGCTTGTAAGACACCACGGTCGGCGCCGGAGCCGACATGGATGCCGAAGGAGTCATGCCATGGACTTCACCCTCGAAGTCATCCCGCTGCCCGTGAGTGACATCGACCGGGCCCGGGACTTCTACCGGGACAAGGTCGGCTTCCACGTCGACATCGACCAGGAGGTCATGCCGGGGATGCGCATCGTCCAGCTGACGCCGCCAGGCTCCGGCTGTTCCATCGCGCTCGGTGACGCCATCTGGGACATGGCGCAGGGGCAGACCAGGCCGGAACCCGGTTCGTACCAGGGCCTCCAGCTGTGCGTCGCCGACATCAAGGCGGCCCACGCGGAGCTGTCCGGGCGCGGCCTGGACGTCTCCGAGCCGGTGCAGTACGCGCCGGACGACGGCGCGACCTTCATGTACTTCAAGGACCCGGACGGAAACGGCTGGGCGGTCCAGGAGTACCGGCGCCGGGTGGCGGAGCCGCTGCACAAGATGCTGGCGGACCAGCAGGGGCAGGGCTAGCCGAGGCCGCGCCGCCGTCTCAGCCGGTCTCCCGCCAGCGGTTGGTGACCGGCAGGCGGCGGTCCTTGCCGAAGCCCTTGGCCGAGATCTTGGTGCCCGGCGGGTACTGGCGGCGCTTGTACTCGGCGGCGTCCACCATGCGCAGCGTCCGCGTCACCAGGTCGCGGTCGTACCCGGCGGCGACGATCTCGTCCGCGCCCCGGTCCCGGTCGACGTACAGGTCGAGGATCGCGTCCAGCACCGGGTAGCCCGGCAGCGAGTCCGTGTCGACCTGGCCGGGACTCAGCTCCGCGCTCGGCGGCTTCGTGATGGAGTTCGCGGGGATCGGCGGGGTCTGACCGCGCGCCTCGGCCGCGCGGTTGCGCCACTCGGCGAGGCGGAAGACCGACGTCTTGTACACGTCCTTGATGGGCCCGTACGCGCCCACCGAGTCGCCGTACAGCGTCGAGTAGCCCACCGCCAGTTCCGACTTGTTGCCGGGCGCCAGCACCAGGTGGCCCTCCTGGTTGGAGAGCGCCATGAGCAGCGTCCCGCGCAGCCGGGACTGGAGGTTCTCCTCCGCCAGGCCGGTCAGTGGCAGCGCGCCCATGTAGGCGTCGAACATCGGCTCGATCGCCACGGTGCGGTAGTGCAGGCCGGTGCGCCGCGCCAGCTCCGCCGCGTCGTCCTTGGAGTGCTCGGAGGAGTACCTGGACGGCATCGACACGCCGTACACGTGCTCCGCGCCCAGCGCGTCGCGGGCGATCGCCGCGACCAGCGCGGAGTCGATGCCGCCGGACAGGCCGATCAGTACGGAGCGGAAGCCGTTCTTGGTGACGTAGGCGCGCAGGCCGGCGACGAGCGCCGAGTAGACCTCCTCGTCGTCGTCCAGCGGCTCGGCGTGGCCGCCGGACAGTGCGGTCCCGGCGGCCGGTACCGGCTCCTCGGACAGTACGACCCGTTCGATGCGCAGACCGTCGTCCACCACGCCGGTGGGAGCCTGTGCGTCGGCGGCCGGCAGGTCGAGGTCCAGGACCACGCACACCTCGGTGAACTGCGGGGCCCGGGCCACGACCGCCCCGTCCCGGTCGACGACGATCGAGTCGCCGTCGAAGACCAGTTCGTCCTGCCCGCCGGTCATGGCGAGGTAGGCGGTGGTGCACCCGGCCTCCCGGGCGCGCCCCCGCACCAGCTCCAGCCGGGTGTCGTCCTTGTCGCGCTCGTACGGGGAGGCGTTGACGGAGAGCAGCAGTCCGGCCCGTGCCGAGCGGGCGGCGGGGACCCGGCCGCCGTCCTGCCACAGGTCCTCGCAGACGGCCAGCGCCACGTCGACGCCGCGCACCCGGACCACGGGCAGGGTGTCGCCGGGCACGAAGTAGCGGAACTCGTCGAAGACGCCGTAGTTCGGCAGGTGGTGCTTGGCGAAGCTGAGCGCGACCTCGCCGCCGTACAGCACGGCCGCCGCGTTCTGGGGGGCGCCGGCCGGCTGGCCGTACTTCGGCTGGGCGGTCGCCGAGCGGTCCAGGTAGCCGACGATCACCGGAAGGTCGCCGAGGCCGTCCTCGGCGAGGCGGGCCGCGAGAGCGCGCAGGGCGGTGCGGGACGCCTCCACGAACGACGACCGGAGGGCCAGGTCCTCGACGGGATACCCGGTCAGCACCATCTCCGGGAACGCCACCAGGTGGGCTCCCTGCCCGGCGGAGTGCCGGGTCCAGCGCAGGACCGCCGCCGCGTTCGCGTCGAGGTCGCCGACGGTGGAGTCGATCTGGTTCAGGGCGAGTCGTAGTCGAGGCACCCGCCCAGTGTAATCGTCAGAACGACACAATGGGGTGGCGTGCCGGTGTCCGCCTCATGTCCGGGGCTTCGCGCCCCGCTCCGCCAGCAGGTCCGCCATCAGCCGGATCTCCGACTCCTGCGACTCCACCATCCCGCCGGCCAGGCGCTTCTCCACGCCGACCGTGCACTTCTCGACGCAGCCGCGGGCCATGTGGACGCCGCCCTTGTGGTGCTCGGTCATCAGCTGGAGGTAGTAGACCTCGGCCTGCTTCCCGTTCAGCGTGCCGAGCTTCTCCATCTCGGCGTTCGTGGCCATCCCGGGCATCAGGGAGCCCTCGCCGGCGGAGGGCGCGGCGCCCATGCCCATCCAGCTCATCGGCGGGTCGGACGACACCTTCGGCAGCCCCCACAGG
The DNA here is from genome assembly GCF_042717365.1 of Streptomyces sp. NPDC058534. Classification (NCBI taxonomy): domain Bacteria; kingdom Bacillati; phylum Actinomycetota; class Actinomycetes; order Kitasatosporales; family Streptomycetaceae; genus Streptomyces; species Streptomyces sp. NPDC058534. The sequence goes on along the minus strand of NZ_JBHXNW010000064.1, from coordinate 28,156 downwards.
TCGAGCCAGCCGATCATCATGCCGCGCTGGTTGGCCTGGGTCTGCGCGATGTCGTACGCGAGCCGCCGCACCTCCTCGTCGTCGGTGCGGTCGCGCACGATGTACGACATCTCCACGGCCTGCTGGTGGTGGACCGACATGTCCCGCGCGAACCCGGCGTCCGCGGAGTCGGCGGACGGCACCCGGGTCGCCCCGTCGTCGCCCGCGACGGCGTAGGTGATCCCGCCGGCCGCGACGAGGACCGCGGCGGCGGCCCCCGCGATCCAGCCGGCCCGTTTCGGTGTCACTGGGAGAGCCCGTTGGTGCACGCGGCCCCCGGCTCGGGGGTCTGCTCGCCCTGGACGAACTTCTCGAAGAACTTGTCCACGTTCGGGTCGTCGGCGCCCGTCACCGTGCGCTGGTGGCCCCAGGCGGTGAGCATGATCGGGTCCTTCTGCTTCTCGTCCGGGCTCATCAGCGAGTACGGCGTCTTCTTCACCTTGGCGGTCAGCTTCTCGACGTCGGCCTTCGGGGCCGCGTCGGTGTACGTCACCCACACCGCCCCGTGCTCCAGCGAGTGCACGGCGTTCTCGTTGTTCAGCGGCTTGGTGTAGACGTCGCCGTTGCAGTTCATCCAGACCTGGTTGTGGTCGCCGCCGACCGGGGGATCCACGGGGTAGGTGACCTTCTTGGTGACGTGGTTGCGGGCCAGGTCCCCCTCCCAGGTCTTCACACCGTCCTTGCCGGTGACGAACTTGCCGGAGGACTTGCCGTCGGACGCGGTGTCGTCGGAGGAGTCGTCGGACTGTCCCCGGACGAGGAAGACGCCGCCGACGACGAGACCGGCGACGACCACGGTGCTGACCGCGATCGTGAGGATCCGGTTCCGGCGCTCACGCGCCTCCTCGGCACGCCGCATCTCGGCTATGCGCGCCTGTCGCGCCGTGTTGCTGCTCTTCTTCGCGGAACCCATGGGGTGCAGCCCTTCTGGGGAGTCTTCTGCCGTCAAGCGGGGTGGCCGGGTCCGCTGATCGTAAGGGTGGAAGGCCGGTCCTTCGTAGGGAGATCCCAGGATCGGTCCCGGCCGGATCCCCGGAATGGCCCGATCGAACAGGTGGCCTCTACGCTGCGGTCATGGGGTGGGCCGGCCGAGCGGGGCCCGCAACGCATTCGAAACGGTGCTGTGGTGTGATGCACAGGTGCGGGGCCGCCTCCCGCCGTACCGGAGACAGGCGGCCTGACCAGCGAGGATGGGGAAGCGGAAGATGGACAAGCAGCAGGAGTTCGTGATCCGGACGCTGGAAGAACGCGACATCCGGTTCGTACGCCTTTGGTTCACGGACGTTCTGGGCTTCCTCAAGTCCGTCGCCGTGGCCCCCGCGGAGCTGGAGCAGGCCTTCGACGAGGGGATCGGCTTCGACGGCTCCGCGATCGAGGGCTTCGCCCGGGTGTACGAGTCCGACATGATCGCCAAGCCCGACCCGTCGACCTTCCAGGTCCTGCCCTGGCGCGCGGAGGCCCCCGGCACGGCCCGCATGTTCTGCGACATCCTCATGCCGGACGGCTCCCCGTCCTTCGCCGACCCGCGCTACGTCCTCAAGCGCGCCCTGGCCCGCACCTCCGACCTGGGCTTCACCTTCTACACCCACCCGGAGATCGAGTTCTTCCTGCTGAAGGACAAGCCCGTCGACGGCTCGATCCCCACCCCCGCCGACAACTCCGGCTACTTCGACCACACCCCGCAGAACATCGGCATGGACTTCCGCCGCCAGGCGATCACGATGCTGGAGTCGATGGGCATCTCGGTGGAGTTCTCCCACCACGAGGGCGCCCCCGGCCAGCAGGAGATCGACCTCCGCTACGCGGACGCGCTCTCGACGGCGGACAACATCATGACGTTCCGCCTGGTCATGAAGCAGGTGGCTCTCGAACAGGGCCTCCAGGCGACCTTCATGCCGAAGCCGTTCTCGGAATACCCGGGCTCGGGCATGCACTCCCACCTTTCGTTGTTCGAGGGCGACCGCAACGCGTTCTACGAATCGGGCGCCGAGTACCAGCTCTCCAAGGTCGGCCGCTCCTTCATCGCGGGCCTGCTGCGGCACGCGGCGGAGATCTCGGCGGTCACCAACCAGTGGGTGAACTCGTACAAGCGCATCTGGGGCGGCTCCGAGCGCACGGCCGGCGCGGGCGGCGAGGCCCCCTCCTACATCTGCTGGGGCCACAACAACCGCTCCGCACTCGTCCGCGTCCCCATGTACAAGCCCGGCAAGACCGGCTCGGCCCGCGTCGAGGTCCGCTCCATCGACTCCGGTGCCAACCCGTACCTCACCTACGCCGTCCTGCTGGCCGCCGGCCTCAAGGGCATCGAGGAGGGCTACGAACTCCCGCCGGGCGCGGAGGACGACGTCTGGGCCCTCTCCGACGCGGAACGCCGCGCGCTGGGCATCGAGCCCCTCCCCCAGAACCTCGGCGAGGCCCTCGCCCTGATGGAACGCAGCGACCTGGTCGCCGAGACGCTCGGCGAACACGTCTTCGACTTCTTCCTGCGGAACAAGCGGCAGGAGTGGGAGGAGTACCGGTCGCAGGTGACGGCGTTCGAGCTGCGGAAGTCCTTGCCGGTGCTGTAGGCGCGGCTCAGCGCGGCTGTCCAGTCGAGGGGACGCCCAGGATGGCGTGCATGCCGCGCAGCGCCCAGTCCTCCGTCTGATTGTCGCCGTGAAGGAGTCTCGCCGGGGTGATGCCGGCGGCCAGGGACTCCAGCCCGTAGACGACCTGGGGCGCGTCCGTCCCGGGCGGGAGGTCCCCGGCGGCGACGGCGGCGTCGATGTCACGGCGGAGGGTGTCCCGCCAGCGGGCGCGGCCCTCGGCGATCCGGTCGTGCACAGCGCCGGTACGACCGTCGTAGTCGTAGGTGACCTGGGTGAGCAGGCAGCCCCCTGAGTAGCCGGGATCGACGGCGTAGCGCGCCCAGGACGCGCAGACGGCCAACAGCCGCGGCAGTCCCGCATCGTGGTGGCGCACCGGTTGCCAGACCCGAGTGCGGACGTCCTCCAGGACCAGGTCCACCGTCTCCAGTTGCAGCCTCTCCTTGCTGCGGAACTGGCCGATCACACCCGCCTTGCTCATCCCCAGCCGGTCCGCGAGCCGACCAATGGTGACGCTGTCCAGGCCCTCCACGGAAGCGAGTTCGGCTGCGGCGCGCAGCACCGATCGCCGGGTGTCGAGCGCTGTCCGATCCGATGCACGTCCTGCCATGACCGACAGTTTAGCAAACGACCGTACGGCATTGACGTACGAACGATCGTACTCTTAAATCCTCGCCATGACGTCTTCCGTCTCCACCCGCCGAGCCTCCGTCGCCCTGTTACTTGCCTGCGCGGGCACCTTCCTGAGCTTTCTCGACGCCACCGTGACCAACCTGGCGGTGCCGCCGATCGCCGGCGACTTCGACGTCTCGCTGACCACCGTCTCGTGGGTCGCCACCGCCTATGTGATCCCCTTCGCCGCCCTGCTCGCCCCGGCCGGGCTGCTGGCCGACGCGGTCGGCCGGGCCCGCCTGTTCCTGATCGGCGTCGCCGTCTTCACGGCGTCGTCGCTGGTGATCGCCGTAGCCCCGACCCTGCCCGTGCTGCTCGGCGCCCGCGCCGTCCAGGGCCTGGCGGCGGCTCTGCTGGTACCCGCCTCGCTGGGGCTGGTCCTCGCGGAGATCCCCGCCGAACGCAGGCGCGCCGCGATCGGCATGTGGAGCGCCGCGGGCGCCCTGGCCGCCGCCGCGGGACCCGCCCTCGGCGGTGTCATGGTCGAGGTGCTCGACTGGCGGGCGCTGTTCTGCCTCAACCTGCCGGTCGGCGTCTGGGTGCTGATCGCCGGAAGGAAGCTGCTGACCGGCGAGTCCCGCACCGGCCGGGGGCCCGATCCCGCAGGCGGCCTGCTGCTCGCGCTCTGCATCGGCTCGGCGGTGTACGGCCTGACACAGGGCCCCGACCACGGCTGGTCCTCGGTACATGTGCTGGCTGCCTCCGGCGTCACCGTGCTCTCGGGCGTGGCGACCGTGATGCGGGCGCTTCGGCATCGGCGACCGGCGCTGCGACTCGACCTCTTCCACAGCCGGTCCTTCGCCGTCGCGAGCGGCGTCTCCCTCGCGTACGGCACCGCGCTGTTCACCTCGATGCTGCTCGGCGTGCTCTTCCTGACCGACGCCTGGAACTACACCGCTCTGCAGGCCGGCCTCGCGATGAGCCCGGCGGCGCTCGTCACCGCCGTGGTCGGCATCGGCATCGGACGGCTCCCCCTCACCCTCACCCCGCGCACGATGGTGGCGGCGGGCTCGACCCTCATCGCCGCCTCAACGGCCGCCCTGGCCCTGCTGATCGACACCGAGCCACACTTCTGGACGCTCTGGTTCCCGGCCGGGACGGTGATGGGAGCCGGCGTCGGCATGGCCACCGTCGGCATCTCCAGCGCCGCCACCCTCTCCATCGCGCCCCAGCATTTCGCCGCCGCGACAGGCATGGTCATGGCGGCCCGCCAGATCGGCGGCGGCCTCGGCATCGCCGCCACGGCCGTGATCATCGCGGAGGTCTCGGGCACCGGCGCGGAACCGTACGCCGCCGCGTACTGGTTCGCCGCCGCCGTCAACCTGACCGCCGCCGTCGGCGGTCTCGCCCTGCGCGTCGCGGCCCCACCGCTGCCGGCCCCCGCGACCTCGGCCGACCGGGCCCCGGCCGCCGCCCGAATCCTCGAAGGAGACCAGCGATGACCTCCAGCCGGACCGGACCCCCGTCCAGGATCTGCCCGCCGACCCCGCCGACCCCGCCGCCGAGTCGTCCGACCCGTACTGCATGACCCCGGAGGCCGCCGCCGAACTGCTCCGCGATCTCCCGTGGAACGGCTGGCCGTGGCGGGCGACAGTGTCACCGCCGGCGTGATGGACCCCCTCCCGGGCTACCGCGACCGATCCTTCGCCGACCGCTTCACCGACGCCCTCGCCGCCACTCGCCCCAGCTTCGCCGCGGTCAACCTGGCCAAGCCTCACCTGCTTCTCGACGAGATCCTGGACCAGCAGCTCGGCCCTGCCCTGGAGTTCGAGCCGGACGTGGTGATGGTGAGCGCGGGCGGCAACGACGCCTTCCGCGGTTTCGACCCGGAGACGCTGCGGGCCGAACTGGCCTCGTTCCTGACACCCCTCGCCGAGAGCGGCGCCCTCGTCATCACCATCGGCCTGTTCGACCTCGCCCGGTCCGGCCTCGTCCCGCCGGAACACGCCGGCGGCATGGCCCGCCGCTTCGACGAGCTCGACCGCATCACCGCCGGCGTGGCACGCGCACTCGGCGGCATCCACGTCGACACCCACCACCACCCGCTCGCCGCCGACCCCGGCATCTACGCCACCGACCGCGTCCACGCCAACGCCCGCGGTCACGCGGTCGCCTTCGCCGCCATCGCGACCGCCCTGGGCACGACTGACAACAGGTCGTGTGATCATCTGTCACAAGAAGCCCTATAGAGAGGCAGATACAGCGTGCGGGACCACTTCGACGTAGTCGTACTCGGCGCCGGACCCGGCGGCTATGTCGCCGCGATCCGCGCCGCGCAGTTGGGCAAGCGGGTGGCGGTGGTGGAGGAGAAGTACTGGGGCGGTGTCTGCCTGAACGTGGGCTGCATCCCGACCAAGGCTCTGCTGCGCAACGCCGAGCTGGCGCACATCGTGACGCGTGAGGCGAAGACCTTCGGGATCACGTCCGACTCACCGATCCGTTTCGACTACGGGGAAGCCTACCGGCGCAGCCGCAAGGTGGCGGACGGCCGGGTCAAGGGCGTGCACTTCCTGATGAAGAAGAACGGGATCACGGAGTTCGACGGGCGAGGCACCTTCGTGGACGCCCACACCCTTGAGGTCGCACTGGCCGACGGCACCAGCCGCACTGTGGGCTTCGACCACTGCGTCATCGCCACGGGGGCGACGCCGAAGCTGCTCCCCGGTACGCGCAGGAGCGACCGGGTGGTCACCTTCGAGGAGCAGATCCTGGCCGAGGACCTGCCCGGCTCGATCGTCATCGCCGGTGCCGGCGCGATCGGCATCGAGTTCGCGTACGTGCTGCACAACTACGGCGTGAACGTGACGATCGTGGAGTTCCTCGACCGGGTGGCTCCGCTGGAGGATGCCGAGGTATCCGCCGAACTCGCGCGACAGTACCGCAAGTTGGGCATCAACGTGCTCACCTCCACCCGGGTCGAGTCGATCGACGAGTCCGGGCCGCAGGTCCGCGTCACCGTCTCCGGCAAGGACGGGAAGAACCAAGTCCTGGAGGCCGACAAGGTGTTGCAGTCGATCGGCTTCGCCCCCAACGTGACCGGCTACGGCCTGGAGAACACGGGCGTGCGGCTGACCGAGCGCGGGGCCATCGACGTCGACGGCCGCGCCCGCACCTCCGTGCCGCACATCTACGCGATCGGCGATGTCACCGCGAAGCTGATGCTGGCGCACACCGCCGAGGCGATGGGGGTGATCGCGGCGGAGACCATGGCGGACGCGGAGACCATGGAGCTGGACTACGTGATGATCCCCCGGGCCACGTACTGCCAGCCGCAGATCGCCAGTTTCGGGTACACCGAGGCCCAGGCGCGCGAGCGGGGATACGACGTCAAGGTCGCCAGGTTCCCTTTCATGGCCAACGGCAAGGCGCACGGGCTCGGCGACGCCACCGGCTTCGTCAAGGTCATCAGCGATGCGACGCACGGTGAGCTGCTGGGCGCCCACCTGATCGGTCCGGACGTCACCGAACTGCTGCCCGAACTGACGCTGGCCCAGCAGTGGGACCTGACCGTCCACGAGATCGCCCGCAACGTGCACGCCCACCCGACGCTCGGCGAAGCCGTCCGGGAAGCCATCCACGGAGTCGCCGGGCACATGATCACGCTCTGAAGGCCGCCCGGGCGTGTCACTGGCCCTGGGCCGTCCCGCCTCTTTCCGTACCGGAAACTAACCGCTACTCTTTCCGTCATGGAAACTAACGGGGTACGGCTCACGCCAGAAGGCGCTCGCGCCGCTCTGGCCGACACCGAGCACGTCCGGGCGTCCGCCGCGGCCGTGTCGGCCACGCCGTGGCCGACCTGGTTCTTCGTCACGCTCACGCTCTACATCGCCGCCCTCCCGATCGTCTACGGAGGCATGACGGCCGACTCTGACTGGCTGCTGCCGCGTCCGGCCTGGATGGGCATCATGCTGGCGACCACCGCGGTGTACGGGGCGCTCTTCGCCGTCGCGGCCAGGGCTTGGCGCGACAAGACCGGCGTGGCACTGCGGTTCGACGTCCTGCCGAAGCGGGCCACCGTGCCGCTCGCCGTGGGCCTGCCCGTCCTGCTGGTGGGCGCGGCGTTCGCGTTCCGCGCCACCGGGCGGCCGGTGTGGCTGATCGCGGCCTCGCTGATCAGTGCCGCCGCGTCCGTCGGCTTCCACCTGGCCTTCGTCCGTCTGCACCGGAAGACCGCGTGAGCGCCGACACCCACGGCCCGCTGGAGGGTTTCGACACCACCATCCACGCCCCGAACCGGCTGCGCGTCTGCGCCCTGCTGGACGCCGCGGGCGAGGCGGAGTTCGGCCTGGTCCAAGAGCAACTCGACGTCTCCGCCTCCGTGCTGAGCAAGCACGTCACGGTGCTGATGGACGCCGGCTACGTCGAACAGCGCAAGGCCGTCCGCGACACCCGGCAACGCGTGTGGCTCCGCCTGACCCGACGGGGCCGGGATGCCTACCGGGAGCACCTTGCGGCACTGCGGGCGATCGTGGGGGCGTCGGATCCGGGGCTCTGACGTGTCACTCCTCCGGTGCGGCGGCAACGCCCCAAAAAAAACCGTCGTACCTGCACACCGTTCATAGCAAGGTCGCATGGGAGGGGCGTGGCGGAGACGCACCGGTCCGACTGCGCGCATACCTCGCCCCGGAGAGTCGCATGACCGGCGGGAAGCGTGAAGAGACGGGCTCTTTCCCTGACCACATTCGCACACTGATGAACGCGGCGACGGCGCGAGGACGGTGGGGCGTTCACCCCCGTGCTTTGATCGGTGCCGAGTTGTACCGCTCCCCCATTTTCGTCGGCACGAAAGGTAAGACCTGCCATGAACCTCGTCCCCCAGGTCGAAACGGCTGAGATCTCCGACACGGACCTGGACCAGGTGTCCGGCGGCAACGTCGCCATCGGCGCAGCCCTCATAGCGGGCGACGGCCAGTTCGGCGCCGGCCTCCACGCGGAGTCCGGCCACCTCGCCCTCACCACCGGCCTCGGCGCCTCCGCGATCCACGGCGACGCGCACACGACGGTGGCCTGAGCCACCCGACCTACGCGTGCGGGCCCCGGATCACCGTGTCCGGGGCCCACTCACTTTTCGCGCCGTTCGCCCCCTGTCTTCAACTCCGCCGTGAAGCGCCGTCCGGCCACACGACGTCCACGGGCAATCCGGCTTGGCAAGCTTCCTGGACAGTGTCTGCCGTGCCCCCGCCCTTGCCGCTCGGGGGCTCTCCGTTCCAGACAGCGACGAGGCGGTCGGCGCGGCGGAGGAGCGTGAGGTTCGCTTCTTCGTACGCGGCCCGGTTCGCGGTCTCGTTGCCGAGTACGACGACTTCAGCGGCAGCCTGTGCGAGCCGGTCGAAGGTTTCGGCGTGGTCGGGCTTCACCTTGTTCAGGCGGTAGTCCTTCGAGGGGATGACCACGACCAGGCGTCCACCCAGCTCCAGGACGGCTTCCGCGAACAGTGAGTCGGAGCCTTTCGCGATGCACGAGACGCCGGTGAGGCCATCCGCGTAGGGCTTGAGCGTGTCGCGCAGTGCGTCGCGCACCAAGGGAACGCTGGCGTCGGTCAGGTCCATGTGCCCGGTCACGGCGATCGTGGTCACGTTGCTCCTTCAGCTCGACAGGACTTCGCGGATTCGTGCGCGCGCCTCGCCGACGGTACGCGACGACGAACGGCCAACCGTGTACGGGTACAGCAGCCCGAGCTGCGTACGAACGCGGTTCGAGCGGGTGCGGGCCGAGGCCTCGACTGCGCGGTGGGTGTGGTCGACCGCACCGGTCACGTCTCCCATCAGGAAGTGGCATTCCGCGAGTCCGATGAGATCGAGGGCGTGGCTGCGTCCTGCCTCGGAGCCACGGCCGGCGAGCGCACCCCGGATGCTCTCCGCCGCGGCTTCAGCGTGCTGCTGCGGGTCGTCGCGAGCCATGTCCAGCAGACGGCCACCCGTCACGCCGGCCAGCTCCGCATCGTCGAAGTAGGCGACCCAGTACGGCTCCTCGTCGCCGTCTCCGTCAGCGAGAGCCTCCATGGCCTCGCTCGTGGCCCGCCGGAATGCCGCTGCCCGTCCCATGGCCGCGTACGCCCATGCTTCTCGTGTGTGCAGCATGGCCCGCAGTCGCGGCCCGGCCTCCCCCCGGACACCCTTCTGCGCGAGGTGCACCAGTTCCAGGGCGTCCTGCGGGCGGTCTCGGTACAGCATCTGCCGGGCCATGCCCGCCAGCACGTTGGCACCGAATGCGGCATCGCCGGCGGCATGCGCCGCGCGCAGGGCCAGCAGGTAGTAGCTCTGCGCCTGCTTCTGCATCCCGGAATCCCACGCCATCGTTGCGGCGGTGCCACCGAGGTAGGCCATCACCTGGAACAGACCGCGCCCGACCTCCGGTGTGTGGTGCTCCTCCAGGTGGCCGGCCACCTCGTTGAGCTGCCCGACGACCGCCTTACGGCGCAGACCGCCGCCGAACCGGTGGTCCCAGGCACGGAAGGCGCGCGCCGTCGCCGCTAGCTCGCGCACCTCTCGCTGACCGATACGGCCGCGATGGCGGCCCCGGTCGGCTTGCCGCGAGGGCAGGAGCCAGTCCTCCACAGAGTCGAGCAGGGGGGCACCGGACAGTGCGGCGCCGGAAATGGCGCGCGCTGCGGCACGGCGGTCCATCACGAGATCGCTCCTGGTCAGGTCTGCGGCCAGGTGCACCGCCACCGCGGGACGCCAGGGGGCGTCATTGGTGGCCGGTGCCGCTGGCGGCGTCGGCGGGTCCGGCAGGTCGGGCTGACGTTCCCATGGCCGGTCGGCGAGGCCGACCATGCGGCCGGGGATGCGGAGCCCGTCAGCGATGCGGCGGATCACCTCGTAACTGGTGACCTGCTGCTGCCCGCTGATGATTGTGGAGACCTTGCCAGGCGTCATCTGGCAGGCCGCCGCGATGCGGTTCTGCGACAGACCGCCCCACTTCTTGACAAGGGAGAAGGCCGCGGCAAAGTCGTGCTCTGCCAGGGCTCGCTCCACGTCGTCTCGTTCGAGGACTTCGCGCGCGAGTGGGCCGGGGGTGATGGCATCCATAAGGCCAACTTCCGCAGTGATGGTAGGCGCTCCGCCGCGCCCATACGGAGTCAGCAACGAGTGTATTACCGCCTCGGTAACACCCGCCGGTCATACCGAAGTTGCGGGTTCAGGGCCACTCTCGATGCATAACGGACGGACCAGACCCCGGCGACCGTGCGACCGGCCCCGGGGCGTGGCCAACGCTCAAACCTGAGAGGAAGCGTCGACAGATGAAAGCTACCGCGCGTAGAAAGCTCGGCGTCAAGATGACCATCCGCGTATACCGGGTGAATCAGGACGGTGCGGTCACCGAGGACCGCGGCACGGTGAACGTCTGGGACGGGAAGAAGCCGCCGCCGATGTTCGACGTCTACCCGCCATGCGCGTGCCCGCGCCACCGCCCCGTACAGGCGGTGACCCCGTGAACGCCACCCGCCGGAGCAAATCGACGGCGTCCGTCGATCTGGAGCCCATGCGCGAGACCGCGCGCACCGTCCTGAACCCTGACGGCGGCCCCGCAGTGCCGGAATCGGGGGACGCCGAGGTAGCGGCCACGACCGAGTTGCTGCGCAGCCACCTGGAGTTGCTGCTCCCCGAAGTAGAGGCCGTAGCGGGGAAGCTGCCGGACGGCATCGCAACGTACTGCGCGCTCGCCTGCGTCGGCGAGGCCCGCGGCAAACTCCGCACGCAGCCGCTCCCGCGCCCCGGCGGCGCCCTCGCGTACGCCCGGCGCCTGGCCCGCGTCCTGATCGCCCTGTGCGACCACCACGCGCGTATGGTCGGCGAGTCCCGGTGACGGCTGCAGCGCACGTGGGACTCGGCGCCCGTCCGCGCAATGTCGCGCATCTTGATCGCACCTCCTGGCAGGACGCCTGATCACCCCGCTCAGCCTCGGCGTACAGAGCCCCATGGCGACCGCAGGGTCAGGGTCGCACCCCACAAACACCCGTCCGGCCGGTGGACGAGCCGTCGCCGGCGGTGCCTGAAAACCTCCACCCCAGGAATCCCCGAACCCTGGACAGGTCGAGTCCCTGGAGCGGCTCATCACGCAACACACGAGAAGGGAAATTCCGTTGTTCGCTCACTCTGACCGGCTCCCCACCGGGACGCCGCTGCCGTCCGGCGCGCGGCCCCTCGCCCCCTGGGGCGTGCGCCGTATGGCGCCCTACCCGGCGTTTGCACCTGGCTACGCACGCACCGAGCTGGATCCGGTCACCCAGACCGCGCGCTACCTCGACGCCGACGGCCGGGCGATGGAGATGCCCGGTCACGGCACCAGCACAGGCACGAACCCGCCGACCAACACCGGCAATCCGTCCGACGGCGCCGGCCCCGGCGGCAGCGGTGGCGGCGACCAAGACACCGGGAACGACTCCGACCAGTGACAGACTCCGGCCCGGTGCTGGTCGTCACCAACCTGGACGACCCCACGGCCGACGTGGTGATCAGCGAACTGCACGACCGGGGTGTCCCGGGGGGGCGGGTGGGCTCGGGGGGCTTGCCCCCCCCCCAGGCGGTCGCGGGCACGCTCACGGCGAACCGGGGGTAGGGCCCCCCGGGCCCCC
>NZ_JBHXNW010000064.1:5284-16272 GCF_042717365.1 Streptomyces sp. NPDC058534 | reverse complement strand
CCCCGCGGCGCTTGGGGTTCACCCGTACTGCCACGCCGGGGTGTCCCGGGGGGGGCGGTTCGACTCGGGGGACTTCCCCCACGCCCTGTCGGTCGCGGCCACGATCACGTCGAACGGTGTGAAGGGCACCCTGTCCACACCGTCCCGGACAACCGACCTGTCCTGCGTCCGGTCCCTGTACTACCGCCGGCCTTCCGGCTTCGCCTTCCCCCACCTGGACCAGCAGGACGCCCGGTTCGCAGTCACCCAGGCTCGCTACGGGCTCGGGGGCGTGCTGGCCTCTCTTCCGGGCTGCCTGTACGTCAACCACCCGCACCGTGTCGGCGACGCGGAGTTCAAACCGTCCGGGCTGGCCGCCGCCGCGCACGCCGGCTTCCCCCTGCCGCCTACGGCCGTCACTTCCGATCCGGACGCGGCGCGAGCCTTCATCGAGCAGCACGGCAGGGTGATCTACAAGCCGCTGTCGGCGCCGCTGTACCGCGTCGATGGCGTCTCCTGCACCGTTGAGGTCGCGGCAGTCACGGCCGACGAGATCGATGAGGCCGTCTCCGGCACCGCGCATCTGTTCCAGCGTCAGGTCGACAAGACCGCGGACGTGAGGGTCACCGTCATCGGCGACCAGGTCTTCGCCGTCCGCATCGACTCGGACCTGCTGGACTGGCGCACCGACTACGGCCGCCTGCGCTATTCCGTAGCCACCCCACCGCCAGACATCACCGGGGCCCTGCACGCATACCTCGCCCACTTCGGTCTCGTCTTCGGCGCTTTCGACTTCGCCCTCGACCGTCAGGGGCAATGGTGGTTCCTGGAGTGCAACCCGTCTGGCCAGTGGTACTGGCTGGAGTCCGAGACCGGCCTGCCCATGCTCGCGGCGATGGCCGACCTCCTGGAAGGGAAGACCCGCCGATGACCATCGTGGACTCAGTCGCTCTGCGCCGGGCGTTGGCCGACCGCCTCGCCGCGGGCGGCCTTCTGCGCACCGCGCCATGGCACGAGGCCCTCTGTTCCGTGCCCCGGCACGAGTTCCTCCGCGGCGGCTTCTTCGAACAGGTGAAAGGCTCCGCGCCGACCGCCTGGTATCCGGTCGTGCCCGACGACGGCGGATGGTTGGAGCGCTGTTATGCGGACGAGTCACTGGTCACCCAGATCGCCGGCACCATCGTTCCCGCCGACATCCGCGGCGAGATCATGCGTGTCCCGACATCGTCCAGCACTATGCCGAACCTGGTGGTGCGCATGCTGGAGGACCTTTACGTGGAGGACGGCAACCGGGTGCTGGAAGTCGGCACCGGTACCGGCTACTCGTCCGGACTGCTCTGCCACCGGCTCGGCGACGAGCTGGTCACCTCCGTGGAAGTCGACCCCGAGGTCTCCCGCCGCGCCGGCACTGCCCTCGCCACGTGCGGGTACTTCCCGCGGCTGATCGTCGGTGACGGCCTGGCCGGGCACAGGCACCATGCCCCGTACGACCGGTTGGTCGCCACCTGCGGAGTCTTGAATGTGCCGTACACCTGGGTCGAGCAGACCAAGCCGGGCGGGATCATTCTCGCGACGCTGTGCGGCTGGCTGTACTCCTCCGAGCTGGCCCGGCTGACCGTCGGCGGTGACGGGGTGGCCCACGGCCGGTTCCTTGGCGGCCAGATCTCGTTCATGCTCGCCCGCCCACAGCTCCCGCCACCGTTCGGAATGCTCCCCGACCTGGAGTCAGGCCAGGAGAGGCCGGCTCGGCTCGGTGCCACCGTCCTGGACGACTGGGACGCGCGGTTCGTCGCCCAGCTCGCAGCCCCGCGCGCACAGCACCTCGCCCTCACACTCTCCGACGGGACAAAGCACGTCCTCGTCGACGTGGAGGCAGGCTCCTGGGCAGTCCTCGCCCAAGACGGCGAGCAGTGGACGGTGCGCCAGGGCGGGCCCGTACAAATGTGGGACGCGGTGGAGGACCACCTGCTGCGCTGGCGGACGGACGGATCACCCGCACTGGACCGCTTCGAGGTCACCATCACCCCCGAGGCACAGAGGATCACCTGGCCGACGATCTGAAGTCCCCTGACCGGCCTCGCTCGCACGCTCACCCCATGGCGGGTGGCCCAGGTCCCGCAGCGCGCACAGTCGGCGCATGCCGGAGGCGACATCGGCGTCGATCCGACCGGGACGGGCATGGACACGCTCTGTCCCGGCCGGTCCACGGAGACCAGTGGAAGACCGGTGCTGAGACTTCGGAGCGTTTGTCCCGCGCACACGCCGTCCGAGCGGCGCTCCGCCGGGACAAACGCTCCAATCAGCCCGGCGTCACCGCCGTACCGACTCCACCGTCTCCGGGACATGCCCCGCGACCACACGTTCCCGCCCCCGCGCCGAAGCGGCCGCCGCCCGCCGGTCCACCGCCCAAGCCGTCCCCGCGACCCCCAGACCGAGCACCGCCAGCCCCGCCCCCGCCAGCGCGGGCGACGTGGTGCCGAGGCCCGCCGCGAGGGCGAGGCCGCCGATCCAGGCGCCGCCGGCGTTGGCGAGGTTGAAGGCGGCCTGGTTGGCGGAGGAGGCGAGGGACGGGGCCGCCGTGGCCTTCTCCATCACCATCAGCTGGAGGGGGGAGCCGGTGACGAAGGCGGCCATGCCAAGCAGCGCCACCGACACGGCCGCCGTGACCGGCGTGCGCATCAGGAGCGGGAAGAGGGCGAGGACCACGACCAGCGAGGCGAGGCCACCGAAGAGGGTGCCGCGCAGGGAGTGGTCGGCCAGCCGGCCGCCGAGCAGGTTGCCCGCGGTGGCGCCGACGCCGAACAGCGCAAGCAGCAGCGTCACGCTGGTCTCGGCGAAGCCGGCGGCGTCCGTCAGCATCGGCGTGATGTAGCTGTACGCGGCGAAGAGCGCGCCGAAGCCCGCGACCGTGGTGCCGAGCGCCAGCCAGACGGGCAGGGAGCGCAGGGCGGCCAGTTCGCCGCGCAGGCCCGTGGCGGGGGCGGGGGCGTTCTCGCGCGGGATCAGGGCGACCAGGGCCGCTATCGCCGCGACGCCGATCGCGCTCACGCCGAGGAAGGTGGCCCGCCAGCCGAGCGCCTGGCCCATGGCGGTGGCCGCGGGCACGCCGACGATGTTGGCGACGGTGAGGCCCAGGAACATGAGGGAGACGGAGCGGGCCTTGCGCTCCGGTGCCACCATGCCGGTGGCCACGACGGCGCCGACGCCGAAGAACGCGCCGTGCGGCAGACCGCTGACGAAGCGGGCGGCCAGCAGGGAGATCTCGCCGGGCGCGACGGCCGACAGGGCGTTGCCGACCACGAAGAGCGCCATCAGGGCGATGAGGACGGAGCGGCGGGACATCCGCGTGGTCGCCGCCGCCAGCAGCGGGGCGCCGATGACGACGCCCAGCGCGTAGGCCGACACGAGGTGGCCCGCGGTGGGGATGGAGATGTTCAGGTCGTCCGCGACGTCGGGCAGCAGGCCCATCATCACGAACTCGGTGGTACCGATGCCGAAGGCGCCCACGGCAAGGGCGAGCAGGGCCAGGGGCATAAGGGGGCGAGCCTTTCGAGAGCGGAGTGCGTAAGGGAAGGACGACTGTATGTTCCCCTACGGAACAAAGGCTCTCAGGGCAGGTATTCCGCAGACGAATTTCAGGATGCCGTTGTGTCGACCTTCACACGCGCGGCGATCGGCAGGTGGTCGCTGCCGGTCGACGGGAGGGTCCAGCTGGTCATCGGTTCGACGCCGTCGACCAGGATCTGGTCGATGCGGGCCATCGGGAAGGACGCCGGCCAGCTGAAGCCGAAGCCGTTGCCGACGGCGCCCTGCGGGGAGCGCATCTGCGAGGTGATCGCGGTGAGCGCGCGGTCGTTCATGGTGCCGTTGAGGTCGCCGAGCAGGATCTTGCGGGGCAGCTTCTCGTCGGCGATGGCCTCGCCGAGGGCGTCGGCGCTCTTGTCCCGCTGCCGGGCGGTGAACCCGGCCTCCAGCTTCACCCGGACGGAGGGCAGGTGGGCGACGTACACCGCGAGCGGCCCGGACGGGGTGGTGACGGTGGCGCGCATCG
Source organism: Streptomyces sp. NPDC058534 (assembly GCF_042717365.1). Lineage (NCBI taxonomy): Bacteria > Bacillati > Actinomycetota > Actinomycetes > Kitasatosporales > Streptomycetaceae > Streptomyces > Streptomyces sp. NPDC058534. Next base: position 12,242 of record NZ_JBHXNW010000064.1, on the reverse strand, counting down.
CGCGCTTCCAGCCCAGCTGGATGTCCACCGCCCGCACGTCGGCGACCGGGTACTTGCTCCACAGCCCGACGGTGCCGACGACGGCGTGGTGGGGGTACTTCGACTCCAGCGCCTTCTCGTACGTCGGTACGGCGGACGCCTTCAGCTCCTCCAGGGCCAGCACGTCCGCGCCGGCCGCGGACACGGCGCGGGCGGTGCCGGCCGGGTCGGCGTTGTCGGCGTTGACGTTGTGCGTGGCCACCGTGAGGTCGCCGCCGGTGCCGGTCTTGTCGAAGAGCAGGCCGCCGAAGAGGTTCAGCCACACGCTCACCGGCAGCACCAACGCGATCAGCGCCGTCGCCGACTTGCGGACCACGGCGATCACCAGCAGGACCGGGATCAGGAGGCCGAACCACGGCAGGAAGGTTTCGGTGAGGCTGCCGAGGTTGCCGATGGCGTTCGGGATGTGCGAGTGGGCCGCCATGACGGCTGACAGAAGGAGCGCGACCACGGCCGTGACCAGGCCCCGGGTCCAGATCCGACGGTCGCCGCGCCAGCCGGTGACCACCCGGTCGAACAGGCGCCGAAGCCGGTTCTCCCGGTGCTCGGGATCCGAGCCGCCGTTGTCCGTCTCCGTCATGTACGCCTGCTGCGCCATACCGTTGCCTCACTGCCCGCCGTGCTCACCGTCGCCCCCGTGACTCAGCACCATAGGGGATGATCGGTTCCGATCCTGCCGTCCTTCGACGGCCGTACGGGCACTGGGACGTACGAGTCGCCGTGCGGAGTTCCGCATCCCTCCGGGCCGGGTCACTCTGTGACAGAACGGGCACATTTCACCTCGTGAGTCGATCGGTGGCACGTTCGGTGGCACGTGACGAGGGTCCCCTAGCCGCGGGGACGCGGGAAGTGCCACCATGGAAGGGATCCGGGGACGCCGTCAGGGCGCCTCGAGATGACATGAAGGAGCCGTTGCCATGACGCAGCTTTCGGCTGCCCAGACGCCGCAGCGCACCCCCGGGGACGGGAGCAGGGCGCTGTACGGGGGCAAGATCAACCGTCGCATCACCGTCCGGGACATCACCGCCGCCAAGGAGCGCGGCGAGAAGTGGCCCATGCTCACCGCGTACGACGCGATGACCGCGTCCGTCTTCGACGAGTCCGGCATCCCGGTGATGCTCGTCGGCGACTCCGCGGGCAACTGCCACCTCGGGTACGAGTCGACCGTGCCCGTCACGCTGGACGAGATGACGATGCTGGCGGCGGCCGTGGTGCGGGGCACCTCGCGCGCCCTGATCGTCGGCGACCTGCCCTTCGGCTCCTACCAGGAGGGCCCGGTGCAGGCGCTGCGCTCGGCGACCCGCCTGGTCAAGGAGGCGGGGGTCGGCGCGGTCAAGCTGGAGGGCGGCGAGCGCTCGCACCGGCAGATCGAACTGCTGGTGGAGTCCGGCATCCCGGTGATGGCGCACATCGGCCTCACCCCGCAGTCCGTGAACGCCATGGGCTACCGGGTACAGGGCCGCGGCGAGGAGGCGGCCCAGCAACTGCTGCGCGACGCCAAGGCCGTACAGGACGCGGGCGCCTTCGCGGTCGTCCTGGAGCTGGTGCCGGCCGAGCTGGCCGCCGAGGTGACCCGGACGCTGCACATCCCGACCGTCGGCATCGGCGCGGGCCCCGAGACCGACGCCCAGGTGCTGGTCTGGACCGACATGCTCGGACTGACCGGCGGCCGGATGCCGAAGTTCGTCAAGCAGTACGCCGACCTGCGCCAGGTCATCGGCGACGCGGCGAAGGCGTACGCCGAGGACGTCGTCGGCGGCACGTTCCCGCAGGACGAGCACTCGTTCTAATGCGCCTAAGCCGGCGCCGCTCTCGCGGAGCTGGTTGCTCGCCGTCGTGGTTCCTCAATTGATGGTTGCGGTGCCTGTCGGTGAGATGTCGGCGGCGTAGGTCGTGTTGTCGGTGGGCTGTCGGTGGTTTGTCGGCAGCCCCTGACATCGTCTGGGGCATGAAGCGAATCGACGACAACCCCTCGGCCGCGGACCGCGCGGTCACCGTACGGGGGCTGGTCAAGCACTACGGCGAGACCAAGGCGCTGGACGGCGTCGACCTGGACGTGCGCGAGGGCACCGTGATGGGTGTGCTCGGACCGAACGGCGCCGGCAAGACCACCCTCGTCCGCATCCTGTCCACCCTCCTCGCCCCCGACTCCGGCCAGGCGCACGTCGTCGGCTACGACGTCGTACGGCAGCCCCGGCAGCTGCGGCGGGTCATAGGACTCACCGGGCAGTACGCGTCCGTGGACGAGAAGCTCCCCGGCTGGGAGAACCTGTACATGATCGGCCGGCTCCTCGACCTGCCCCGCAAGGAGGCGCGCACCCGGGCCGACGAACTGCTGGAGCGGTTCTCGCTCACCGAGGCCGGCAAGCGCCCCGCGGCCACCTACTCCGGCGGCATGCGGCGGCGTCTCGACCTGGCGGCGTCCATGATCGGGCGCCCGAAGGTCCTCTTCCTCGACGAGCCCACCACCGGCCTGGACCCCCGCACCCGCAACGAGGTGTGGGACGAGGTCAAGCGCATGGTCGGCGACGGCGTCACCGTGCTGCTCACCACCCAGTACATGGAGGAGGCCGAGCAGCTCGCCACCGAGCTGACCGTCGTCGACCGCGGCGAGGTCATCGCGAACGGCGGCATCGAGGAGCTGAAGGCCAAGGTCGGCGGCCGCACCCTGCGCGTCCGCCCGGCCGACCCGCTGCAACTGCGCCCGCTCGCCGCCTTCCTGGACGAGCTGGGCATCACCGGGCTCGCCAGCAGCACGGTCGACACGCGGCGCGGCGACGTCCTGGTGCCGATCCTCAGCGACGAACAGCTGACCGCCGTGGTGGGCGCGGTCACCGCGCGCGGCCTCACCATCACCTCCATCACCACCGAACTGCCCAGCCTGGACGAGGTCTTCCTGTCCCTCACCGGCCACCGCGCCAGTGCCCCGCAGGACCCGGCGCCCGCCACCGAAGACGCCCGCGAGGAGGTCGCCGTATGAGCGCCGCCACTTCGATTCCCACCGCAGCCACCGACGACGCCCGCATCTCGCTGCGCGGGCATCTGCGGCACACCGGCGCCCTGGTCCGCCGCAACCTGCTGTGGATCCGGCAGGACCCGGAGTCGATGTTCGACGCGCTGCTGATGCCGGTCGTCTTCACCCTGCTGTTCGTGTACGTCTTCGGCGGGTCGATCGGCCAGGCCCTGGGCGGCGGACAGGACGGCTATGTGCAGTACGTGATCCCCGGCATGATCGCGATGATGAGCATGACGCTGTCCCAGGGCGTCGGCACCGGATTCAGCCAGGACTTCAACTCCGGCGTCATGGACCGCTTCCGGTCGCTGCCGATCGGGCGCGGCTCGGTGCTTTTCGCGAAGATCGCGGTGGAGATGGTGCGGATGCTGTTCGCCACCGCCGTACTGATGATCGTCGCCGTGCTGGTGGGCTTCGACATCGACCACTGGGCCGGGCTGTTCGCGGCCGTGGGGCTGTCCGCGGTGTTCGCCTCGTCGATCATGTGGGTGTTCCTCACCCTCGGGGTGATCCTGAAGAACGCGCAGTCCGTGCAGGCGATGGGCTTCCTGGTGCTGTTCCCGCTGCAGTTCGGTTCCTCGATCTTCGCGCCGCCGCAGTCGATGCCGGGCTGGCTCCAGGCCTTCACCGACTACAACCCGCTGTCCACGCTCGCCGACGCGGCGCGCGGACTGATGGTGGGCGGCCCGGTCGCGCACGACCTGTGGATCACGCTCGGCTGGTCGGTGGCGATCACGGCGGTGATGGCGCCGGTCGCCATCCACAAGTTCCGCACGAAGAGCTGAGGCACGTACGCGTCGTACGCGTCATACGAGGGCGGTGGCCTCCCCGGGGGAGAGGCGGCCGCCCTCGGTGTACGCGGCGTCGTACGCCTCGGCGCCCAGCACCGCGCGGACCCGCTCGACGGCTCGCGCGTGGGCGTCCCGCTCCAGGCCGGACGACACGTGGCCGGGCGGCAGCAGCGCGTCGCCGGCGCCCACGCACCGTGCGCCGTCCGCGGCCCGGCGCCCGCCGTCCACGTGGGCCAGCGCCATCGCGGCGATGGTCAGGTAGGCGGACCGCATGTGCGGGGCGATGGCCGCGGAGAGTGGGTCCTCGGCCCGTTCCAGGGACTGGCGGACCTTGGTCAGGCACTCCTCGTGCCGGTCCTCCAGCGTGGCCAGCCAGGCCTCCGCGGCGAGGATGAAGGCGTCGAAGACCACGAAGTGGGCGATGCTGAACTCCTCGCGCAGCAGCCGCAGCTGCTCGCGCGCCTCGGCGGTCCGGCCGGTCATGCCGAGCCGGCCGGCGAGAAAGAGCCGGGCGGCGGGCATCGCGCCGTTGTGACCGGTGCCGCGCGTCCGCTCGATCACGTCGCGCAGGATGCGCTCACCCTGCTCGTCGTCGCCGCACTCCATCAGCACGCTGCCGAGACGGGCGTCGAGGACGTCCACCTGGGCGTGCGCGCCGAGCCGCTCGGCGTGTTCCGCGGCGGCCCGGTAGTCGGCGGCGGCGAGCCCGTACTCGCCCGTGCGCTCGCGGGCCTCGGCGCGCCCGGAGAGGGCCTCGGCCATGCCCCAGGCGTCGCCGAGCCGCCGGTAGATCTCCAGCGCCTCGTCGGCGTCGCGGGCCGCGTCACCCGCCCAGTCGGTGCGGTTGGCGAGCATGTTGGCGCGCATCTGGAGGCTGCCGGCCAGCGCCCACTCGTATCCCGGCGTCTCGCGGCAGGTGCGCACGGAGGCGTCCATGATCTCGCGCAGCCGCTTCATGTCGCCGGTGAGCATCACGGCGAAGAACCAGAGCAGGCCGGGACTGGTACACGTCTGCGGCATGCCCGGCTCGTAGGTCGCGGCGATGACCCGCAGCTTGCTCTGGGCCCGCGGCTTCTGCCAGGCGTCCAGCTCGGTGTCCATGCAGGACAGATGGGCCAGGTGGATCCCGCGCCGGGCCTCGGCGAGCGTCTCGCCGGTCATCGGGGGCGGGTTGGCGGTGCACCGCTCCCACACCGGCAGGGCGGGGCGGACCGGTTCGGCGAAGGGGTCGGGGCCGAGCGCCATGATCTCGACGAACCAGTTCCGGGCCTCCACCCGCAGGTCGCGCATCTGCCAGTACCAGACCAGGGACAGGGACAGGCTCAGCGCCTCCTGCTCGTCGCGCTCGGCGATGGCGTGGCGCAGGGCGGTGCGCAGGTTCTCGTACTCGCGCTCCAGCCGCTCGATGGCGGCGAGTTGCTGCGGGCCGCGCACCAACGGGTCCGTGGTGCGGGCGTATAGGCGGGACTGGGTCCGGTGGGCGCGGTCGGGCGCCGCGGGGGCGAAGGGCTAGGGGCGGGGTTGGACCGCGTACTCGGCGACGGTTTCCAGGAGGCGGTAGCGCATGCCGTCGCCGGTCTGCCGGTCGGTCACGGGTGCGGCGACGACGAGGGACTTGTCGACGAGGGAGCCGAGGGCGTCCAGGGCGGCGGGCCCGCACACGGCCTCGGCGGCGGCGAGGTCGCAGCCGCCGGCGAAGACGGAGAGCCGGCCCAGCACCTCCCGCTCGTCGGCGTCGAGCAGGTCCCAGGACCAGTCGACGACCGCGCGCAGAGTCTGCTGGCGGGGCAGGACGGTGCGGCTGCCGGAGGTGAGCAGGCGGAAGCGGTCGTCGAGGCGGTCGGCGATCTGGCGCGGGGTGAGCATGCGCAGCCGGGCGGCGGCGAGTTCGATGGCCAGCGGCAGGCCGTCGAGGCGGCGGCAGATCTCGGCACAGGCGGCGGCGGTGTCCTCGTCGGCGTCGGGGCGGAAACCGGGGCGGGCGGCGGCGCCGCGGTCGGCGAGCAGCCGGAGCGCGGCGGGTTCGGGCAGCGGTTCCACCGGGCGCAGGGACTCTCCCGGTACGCCGAGGGGTTCGCGGCTGGTGGCGAGGACGGTCAGGTGGGGGCAGCGGGCGAGCAGTTCCTCGGTGAGGCGGGCGGCGGCGTCGACGACGTGCTCGCAGTTGTCGAGGACGATCAGCATGCGGCGCCGGCCGCAGTGCTCGACCAGTCGCTCGACGGCGGTGGCCTGCCGGTCGGTGGCGGCGACGGCCCGCATCTCCTCGGCACCGGCGCCGTACAGCACGGTCTCGCGGGCGCCGAGGGCGGTCAGCACGGCCTCGGGTACGGCGTCGGGGTCGTCGACGGGGGCGAGTTCGGCGAGCCACACGCCGTCCTCGGCCGCGTCACCGGCGCCCTCGGCGGCCTCCTGCGAGAGGCGGGTCTTGCCGGCGCCGCCGGGTCCGAGGAGGGTGACGAGCCGCGTGGTCGCCAGGTCGGCGCGCAGGGACTCCAGGTCGGCGTCCCGGCCGACGAAGGAGGTGAGCCGGGCGCGGAGGTTGCCCCGGGGGCGGGCGGCCGGCGCGCGGGGTGCCTCGGCGGGCGCGGGCCGGTCGCCGGGTGCCGTGGGCGTCACCCGCTCCCCGGGCGCGAGCAGTTCGGCGTGCAGTGCGCGCAGCCCGGGCCCGGGGTCGGTGCCGAGCCGGTCCGCGAGCAGGTGCCGTACGGCCTCGTAGGCGGCCAGTGCCTCGGCGGTGCGGCCGGTGTCGCGCAGGGCGCGCAGCCGCAGCGTCTGGAGGGGCTCGTCCAGGGGGTGGCCGTCGCACAGCGCGGTCAGCTCGGGCAGGGAGTGCTCGGCCGCCCCGAGGTCCAGGGCGGCGGTGTGCCGGGCGCGCAGGGCGTCCAGGTGCCGGGTCTCCCAGCGGGCCGCCTCGGCGGTGCGGTCGGGCAGGTCGGCGAGGGCGGGACCGCGCCACAGGGCGAGGGCGTCGTCGAGCACGACGGCCGCCTTCGCGGGGTCGCCGTGGGGGGGGGGGGGGGGGGCGGCCCCCCCCCCCCCCGCGGCGGGGGGGGGTGGGTGGTGTTGAGGGGGGGGGGGGGGGTCGCGCGCGCCCCGCGGCGGCGGGGCCCGCGCC
>NZ_JBHXNW010000064.1:1937-5274 GCF_042717365.1 Streptomyces sp. NPDC058534 | reverse complement strand
GGCGCGCGCGGCGGGGGGCGGCCCCCCCCCCCCGGGGGGTGGGGGGGGCGGGGGGGGCGGGCCCGGGGGGGGGGGGGGGCGGGGGGGGGGGCCCCCCCCCGCCCCCCCCCCCAGCCGGTCGAAGCGGTGCAGGTCGATGTCGTCCGGGGCGGCGGTGAGCCGGTACCCGCCGTCGGCCGAGGCCACCGCGTCCGCGCCGAGCGCCCGGCGCAGCCGCCCGACCAGCGCCTGGAGGGCTCCCGGCGCGTCGGCGGGCGGATCCCCGTCCCACACCTCCTCCACCAGCAGCCCCGCGGGCACGGCACGGCCGGACCTGAGCGCGAGCACGGTCAGCAGCGCACGCAACCGCGCCCCGCCGAGCGGGACGGCCGTGCCGTCGGGACGGAGTACCTGTGTGGTGCCGAGGATGCGATAGCGCACGGGCCCCATTGTCCCTGGTGCGGTCCGGGCCGGTCACGGGGTTTTGACGGCATGGCGGGGCGCCCTCGCGACGAGACGGCCGTCGCCCCGTGCGACCGCTCTCCCCGGAACCGGCCGGCACCCGCGGGACGTTCTCCCGGTGCGCCCGGTACGGTCGGGCAGTCCCGCAGCTGTCGCGTGCGTCCGAGAACCAGGGAGTTCCATGTCCACCGCCACCGCCCGCCCCAGTGACCGGCGGGTCAGTCCCGTCTTTCTCGGGATCGTCGCCGTCGCCGCGGTCACGGGGTGGGCCACCTGGAGTGGGTTCGCCGAGCAGCCGGGGCTGGCCGTCTTCCTGTTCGTGACGGCGGCGTGGGTCGTCTCGCTGTGCCTGCACGAGTACGCGCACGCGCGCACCGCGCTGCACAGCGGTGACATCTCGGTCGGCGCGAAGGGCTACCTCACGCTGAATCCTGTCAAGTACACGCATGCGTTGCTGAGCATCGTGCTGCCGGTGCTGTTCGTGATCATGGGCGGGATCGGTCTGCCCGGCGGGGCCGTCTTCATCGAGCGCGGGCGGATCCGGGGGCGGTGGCGGCACAGTCTTATCTCGGCGGCGGGCCCGCTGACGAACGTCCTGTTCGCCGTGGTGTGCACGGCGCCGTTCTGGCTGGACGCGCTGGACGGCGTTCCGCGCGACTTCCGGCTGGCGCTGGCCTTCCTCGCGCTGCTCCAGGTGACGGCGGCGATCCTGAACTTCCTGCCGGTGCCGGGCCTGGACGGCTACGGGGTGATCGAGCCGTGGCTGTCGTACAACGTGCGGCGGCAGGTGGAGCCGCTCGCGCCGTTCGGGCTGCTGATCGTGTTCGCGCTGCTGTGGATCCCGGCCGTCAACGGGGTGTTCTTCGACGCGATCGACGCGCTCCTGCGCGGGCTGGGGATCGGCGAGTTCGACACGTACTGCGGCTTCGAGCTGTACCGCTTCTGGCAGACCGCGGAGCTGTGCGCGGTCGCCGGGTGACGGTGCTCAGCCCGTGACGGACTCGCGGCGGGCGTCCCGGCCGCGCTTGACGTAGTACCAGCACATGTTGGACGACAGCCCCGACAGCAGCACCCACACGACGCCGATCAGCACGCTGCCCTGCACGAACGAGACGACGGCGGCGACCACCGCGAGGACGCAGACGGCCAGGGCGTAGAGGGCGAGGCGGGGCATGGGGCCGGCTCCTGTCGGGGGACACGTGCGGGTGACGCGGGGTACCGCGGCACCCACCAGTGTCCCCCATCGGCTCACACGTCCGTGACGCGGAGCCCGGCGTGTGCCTTGTAGCGGCGGTTGACGGAGATCAGGTTGGCGACCAGCGACTCGACCTGGTGGGCGCCCCGCAGCCGCCCGGCGAAGATGCCGCGCATACCCGGGATGCGTCCGGCGAGCGCCTGCACGGTCTCCACGTCGGCGCGGGCCTCGCCGAGCACCATCACGTCGGTGTCGATCTCGTCGGTCTCCGGGTCCTGGAGGAGGACCGCCGAGAGGTGGTGGAAGGCGGCGGTGACCCTGCTGTCCGGCAGCAGGGCGGCGGCCTGCTCGGCGGCGCTGCCCTCCTCCGGCTTGAGCGCGTAGGCGCCCTTCTTGTCGAAGCCGAGCGGGTTGACGCAGTCGACGACGAGCTTGCCGGCCAGTTCCTCGCGCAGGGACTCGAGGGTCTTGCCGTGGCCCTCCCAGGGCACGGCGACGATCACGACGTCGCTGCGGCGCGCGGTCTCGGCGTTGTCGGCGCCCTCGACGCCGTGCCCGAGTTCCGCGGCGGCGGCCTCGGCGCGTTCGGTGGCACGCGAGCCGATGATCACCTTCTGGCCGGCCCTGGCGAGGCGGTACGCGAGGCCCTTGCCCTGCGGGCCGGTGCCGCCGAGCACGCCCACGACCAGCCCGGAGACGTCGGGCAGGTCCCAGGGGTCCTTGGCGGGGGCCTTCTGTGCGGCACTGTCGGTAGAGGTCATGGGCCGACCCTACGTCTGCCCCGGTCACGACGGTCGTACGGGTCTCAGCGCCGGTGGCGGGTCTCCCCCGCGTCCCCGGGTCGGGCGAATCCGGGGCGAACGCCGGACCGGGCGGGCGGGGTTGCGGCAGGATGCGGCGGCATGGACGCCGTACGGGTCGCGCTGCTGCGGGAAGTGCTCGCCGGGACCGAGTGGCTGGGGGCCACCCGGAGGTTCGCGGGGGCGCTGCGGGGGTCGGTGGTCCCGCACGGGGGCGGGTTGCTGCTGGTGGGCACCGCCGAGCACGAGCCCTGGCATCTGGCGGCGCACCTGGTGGACGAGGCCGCCTGGTCGGGGACGCCGGAACTGGCGCCCACGCTGGTGCGGCCCGACGCGCGTCCCGCGGACCCGGCGCATCTGGCGGTGGGCCTCGGGCGGCTGGCGGCGGCCCGGCGCGGGGAGACGCTGCTCGTGGTGACGCCCGCCGATCCCGGCGCCCCGCTCCTGGAACGGGTGCACGACGCCCGCCGGGCAGGTGCCACCGTGCTGTCACTGGGCGCCGACCGCGGCCCGGGTGAGCGGGAGCTGACGGCGATGGCGCACGAGGCGCTGACCGTGCCGGACGGCGCCGAGCTGGACCTGGACACGGTGCAGCACCTGGTCAGCGCGGCGGCCGGGGAGAACGCGGGGCCGCCGCCCCGGGGCCGCCGCCGCTTCCGCGACCGCATGTCCCGCCTGGCCGACCACCTGACGGCCCCGCCACCGTCCGGCTGGTGACGCCCACCGGGTGAGGCTCCGCCACCACCGTGTCGGCGTAGGCCGCATGTTTCAGTTCCGGGCACTCTCAGCCCGTCCGGCGTTCGAGGACGAGGCCGTTCAGGCCGAAGCGGGGGTCTGGGGGGGGCGCGCCCCCCAGTCACGCCCGCCAATATCGCGCGCCCGCGGGCGCCGGAGCCCCCCG
>NZ_JBHXNW010000064.1:0-1927 GCF_042717365.1 Streptomyces sp. NPDC058534 | reverse complement strand
CGGCAGCCCCCAGAGACGGCGACGACGATGTCCCGGCCGGTCGGCCGCATGACCGCCCGGCTTCCTCCAGCCGGTGGCGGGTGTCGGGAAAACCGGTTGCCGCCGCCCTTCTGCCGGCCCGACGATGGCTCCTCGTGACCGAGACCTCCCCCGCACCCGCCGGGCTGCGCGCCCTGCTGCCCGACCTCTCTCCCTGGCGGGCCTCCCGGGACTTCCGGCGGCTCTGGGTCGCCGGTCTGATCACGAGCTTCGGGAGCTTCCTGACCTTCGTCGCGCTGCCGGTGCAGATCAAGGAGCTGACGGGGTCGGCGGCGGCGGTGGGCGCGATCGGCGCCGTGGAACTGGTGCCGCTGGTGGTGTTCGGGCTGTACGGCGGCGCGCTGGCCGACGCCTGGGACAAGCGGAAGCTGATCGTGTGGACGGAGGCGGGTCAGGGGGTGCTGTGCGCCGCGCTGCTGGTCAACTCGCTGATGCCGAGCCCCGCCGTGTGGCCGCTGTACGTGATCGCCGCGCTCACCTCGGCGCTCGGCGCGGTCCAGCGCCCGGCCCTGGACGCGCTGATCCCGCGGATCGTGGCCCATGAGCACCTGCCGGCCGCCGCCTCGCTGAACGCGCTGCGCTGGCAGGTCGGCGGGATCGCGGGGCCGGCGCTGGCCGGCCTGGTGGTGGCGTACGCGGGCCTCGGCTGGGCGTACGCGGTGGACCTGGTCACCTTCCTGGCCTCCGTGGCCCTGGTGGTGGGCCTGGCCTCCTCGCCCGCCTCGCACGAGGCACGGAAGCCGTCGTGGGCGGCGATCGCCGAGGGCGCCCGGTACGCGTGGAGCCGCAAGGAGTTGCTGGGCACGTACGCCGTCGACCTGGCGGCGATGTTCCTGGCGATGCCGCTCGCGGTGTTGCCGTTCCTGGCGGACGAGCTGGACGCCGAGTGGTCGCTGGGCCTGATGTACGCGGCGATCCCGGCGGGGTCGCTGCTGGTGAGCGTGAGCAGCGGGTGGACGTCGCGGGTGCACCGGCACGGACGGATGGTGGTGCTGGCGGCGGCCGGGTGGGGTGTGGCGATCGCCGCCGCGGGGGTCGCCGGGAACGTGTGGCTGGTGCTGCTGTGCTTCGTGCTGGCCGGCGCCTTCGACATGGTCAGCGGCGTCTTCCGCAGCGCGATGTGGAACCAGACCATCCCCGACGAGCTGCGCGGGCGGCTCGCGGGCATCGAGCTGCTGTCGTACTCGGTGGGCCCGCAGCTGGGCCAGGTCCGGGCGGGCGGCACGGCCGCGCTTGCCGGGGTGCGGGCGTCGGTGTGGTCGGGCGGGCTGCTGTGCGCGGGCGCGGTGGGGCTGCTGGCGCTGTGCCTGCCGACGATGATGACGTACGACGTGCGGACCAACGAGCACGCGGTGCGGCTGCGCGAGAAACGCGCGGCCGCCCGCACGCCGGACGCCTGATCAGACCTCGTGCCGAGGTCGTCGGGGCCCGTTCACTCGTCGTCGGGACGGCCCGCGGGGGCGTCGTGCCACTTGGGGTCGGTCTCCCATTCGAGGTTCCGCTCGCGGGCGGTCTGCATCGCGTGCTCGGCCTCGGCCCGGGAGGCGTACGGCCCGAAGCGGTTCTTCGCCGGGCACTCCGGGCCCTCCTCGACCTTCTTGTGCTCCAGGCAGTAGTACCACTCGCCCGGCTTGCCGACCGTGCGCTTCTTGAACAGGGCCATGACCAGCTCCTCTCGCCACCGACATGTTCCCCCATGCCCGCTGGTTGGGCCTACCCAACACATCCCCGGCGCCGGCCCGGCGGGGGGGGGTGGTGGGGGTGGCGGGGGGGGGTGGGGTGCCTCTCGCGCTAAGATCGCCTGTCCGCGCTCGCGCGGGGGGAGCGGGGGCGAAGAGCACTCCGAGACCGGCGAGGACGACGACACCCGCGACGATACCGATCACGG
>NZ_JBHXNW010000063.1:47607-52392 GCF_042717365.1 Streptomyces sp. NPDC058534 | reverse complement strand
CCTGTACGGAACTGGTCGGACGCATCATGAACGAGGCGCAGGCGACGCTGAAGTCGCTGCCCCAGCAGACGACTTGAGGCATACGACGAGGGGGGGGGGGGCCGCGGCCGGGTGGGGCGGAGGGTGCGGCCGGATGGGGCGGGGCCTGGGACCGGGCCGCGACCGCAGGGCGTCAGCGGCTGCCGTACACCGGCTGCGGTGTCTCGGCGGCGGCCAGGAGCTTCGTCGCCGCCTCGCCGGCCTCGGCCGGGGTCCAGCGGGCGTCCTTGTCGGCGGTGGGGCCGGGGCGCCAGCCTTCCATCACGGTGATCCGGCCGGCCTCCGCCTCGAAGACCCGGCCGCTCACCCCGGCCGAGGCCGCCGAGCCGAGCCACACGACGAGCGGCGACACGTTCTCCGGAGCCATCGCGTCGAAGCCGCCCTCGCCGGGCGCCGCCATGGTCTCGGCGAAGGTCTCCTCGGTCATCCGGGTGCGGGCGGCCGGGGCGATCGCGTTGACCTGGACGCCGTAGCGGCCCATCTCGGCGGCGGCCACCAGGGTGAGCCCGACGATGCCCGCCTTGGCCGCGGAGTAGTTGCCCTGGCCCACGCTGCCCAGCAGGCCCGCTCCGGAGCTGGTGTTGATCACGCGCGCATCGGGGACGCGGCCCGCCTTGGCCTCGGCGCGCCAGTGCGCTGCCGCGTGCTTGAGCGGCAGGAAGTGGCCCTTGAGGTGAACGCGCATCACCGCGTCCCAGTCGTCCTCGTCCAGGTTCACCAGCATCCGGTCGCGCAGGAACCCGGCGTTGTTGACCAGGGTGTCGAGCCGGCCGAAGGAGTCGAGGGCGGTGGCGACGAGGGAGGCCGCGCCGTCGCCGGTGGCGATGTCGCCGCCGTGCGCGACGGCCGTGCCGCCGGCGGCGCGGATCTCCTCGACGACCCGCTGCGCGGGGCCGCCGCCCGCGCCGGAGCCGTCGAGGCCCACGCCGAGGTCGTTGACGACGACTTTCGCGCCCTCGGCGGCGAAGGCCAGGGCGTGTGCGCGGCCGAGTCCGCGGCCCGCGCCGGTGACGGCGACGACGCGGCCGGCGCACAGGGCGGTCGGTGAGGTCATGAGGGTGTCCTTTCGGGAAGGGCCGGGGGCGGTGCCGTACCGCTCAGTGGCACGGTGCACTCCCCCGGCGTTCGCATCACTGCTACCTTCTGCCTAACAAACGTTTGGTGGAAAGGTAGCTGATCTGCTCATGGGTGTCTCCACCTCCGCCCCGCAAAAGGGCGTCGCCGTCGTCACTGTGGACTTCCCCCCGGTCAACGCCCTCCCCGTGCGGGGCTGGTACGAACTGGCCGCCGCGGTGCGCGCCGCCGGCGCCGACCCCGAGGTGCGCTGTGTGGTGCTCACCGCCGAGGGCCGCGGGTTCAACGCGGGCGTGGACATCAAGGAGTTGCAGCGCACGGAGGGGCACGGCGCGCTGATCGACGCCAACCGGGGCTGCTTCGAGGCGTTCGCCGCGGTCTACGAGTGCGAGGTCCCGGTGGTGGCCGCCGTGCACGGTTTCTGCCTGGGCGGCGGCATCGGCCTGGTCGGCAACGCGGACGCGATCGTGGCGGCCGACGACGCCACCTTCGGGCTCCCGGAGCTGGACCGCGGCGCGCTCGGCGCGGCCACGCACCTCGCCCGGCTGGTCCCGCAGCACCTGATGCGGGCCCTGTACTACACCTCGCGCACCGCGACGGCCGAGGAGCTGCATCGGCACGGCTCGGTGTGGCGCGTGGTCCCGCGCGAGGAACTGCGGGCCACCGCCCTGGAGTTGGCCGGCGAGATCGCCGCCAAGGACGGCCACCTGATCCGGCTGGCCAAGGCCGCCATCAACGGCATCGACCCCGTCGACGTACGCCGCAGCTACCGCTTCGAGCAGGGCTTCACCTTCGAGGCCAACCTCAGCGGGGTCGCCGACCGCGTGCGCGACACCTTCGGCACCGGCACTTCCGGCCCCCACACTTCCGGCACCGACAAGGAGCAGCGAGCGTGACCCAGGACAAGACGATGACGGCCGACGACGTCGTCGGCCGGCTGCGCAGCGGCATGACGATCGGCATCGGCGGCTGGGGCTCGCGCCGCAAGCCGATGGCCCTGGTGCGGGCGCTGCTGCGCTCGGACGTGACGGACCTGACGGTGGTGTCGTACGGCGGACCCGACGTCGGTCTGCTTGCAGCCGCGGGGAAGATCCGCAAGCTGGTCGCGGCCTTCGGCACCCTCGACTCGATACCCCTGGAGCCGCACTTCACCGCCGCCCGGCAGCGCGGGGCCTTCGAGATGGTGGAGCTGGACGAGGCCATGCTCATGTGGGGCCTGACCGCCGGTGCGCAACGACTGCCGTTCATCCCCGTACGAGCAGGGCTCGGATCGGACGTGATGAAGGTCAACCCCTCGCTGCGCACTGTTCGTTCGCCCTACGACGACGGGGAGGAACTGGTCGCGGCACCGGCCCTGCGCCTGGACGCGGCCCTGGTCCACCTCAACCGCGCCGACGCACAGGGCAACGGCCAGTACCTGGGCCCGGACCCGTACTTCGACGACCTGTTCTGCGAGGCGGCCGACCACGCGTACGTCTCCTGCGAGCGGATCGTGGACACCGCGGACCTGCTCAAGGAGCACGGGCCCCAGACCCTGCTGGTCAAGCGCCTGTTCGTGGACGGTGTCGTGGAGACGCCGAACGGCGCGCACTTCACCTCCTGTGTACCCGACCACGACCGCGACGAGGACTTCCAGCGCGCTTACGTCCGGGCCGCCCGTGACCCCGAGGCGTGGGAGGCGTTCGAGGCGCGGTTCCTGTCCGGGGACGAAGCCGCCTACCAGGCCGCCGTCGCGGCGTTCCGCCAGGACCAGCAGGAGGAAGCATGAGCGTCACGGACACCGGCCTGCCTGCCGCGACCCGCGCCGAGTACTGCGTGGTGGCCTGCGCCGAGGCCTGGCGCGGTGCCGGGGAGATCCTCGCCAGCCCGATGGGCACCGTCCCGGCCATCGGGGCGCGCCTGGCGAAACTCACCTTCTCCCCCGACCTGCTGCTGACCGACGGGGAGGCGCTGCTCATGGCGGACGTGCCCGCGGTCGGGCAGCGGCCGGGGGCCGTGGAGGGCTGGCTGCCGTTCCGCCAGCACCTCGCGCTGACGGCCACCGGCCGCCGGCACGTGATGATGGGCGCGAGCCAGCTCGACCGGTACGGCAACCAGAACATCTCCTGCATCGGCGACTGGGCCAGGCCCACCCGGCAGTTGCTCGGGGTGCGCGGCGCACCGGTCAACACCCTCAACAACCCGACGAGTTACTGGGTGCCGAAGCATTCGGCCCGGGTGTTCGTCGAGCGCGTCGACATGGTCAGCGGCGTCGGTTACGACCGGGCAGCGGCGGCCGGTCCCGCCGCGACCCGCTACCACCGCATCCCCGAGGTGATCACCAACCTGGGCGCCTTCGACTTCGAGACCCCCGACCGCACGATGCGGCTGCGCTCCCTGCACCCCGGGGTCACCGTCGAGCAGGTCACCGAGGCCACCGGCTTCGCCCTCACGGTCCCCGACGAGGTGCCCTTCACCCGGGAGCCGACCGAGGCGGAGCTGCGGCTGATCCGTGAGGTCGTCGACCCGAAGGGACTGCGGGAGCGGGAGGTTCCGGCGTGAGCGGGGAGGGTTCCGGCGCGGAGATGGCGGGTTCCGCCACGATCCCGACCGCGCTCACCGAGCTGACCGGAGTACGGCATCCGATCGTGCAGACCGGGATGGGCTGGGTGGCCGGCCCCCGTCTGGTGTCCGCCTCGGCGAACGCGGGGGCGCTCGGCATCCTCGCCTCCGCCACGATGACCGTGGAGCAGCTGCGCGCGGCGGTGCGGGAGGTCAAGTCCCGTACGGACGCGCCGTTCGGCGTCAATCTCCGGGCGGACGCCGGGGACGCCGCGGACCGGGTGCGGATCATCGTCGACGAAGGGGTGCGGGTGGCGTCCTTCGCCCTCGCCCCGTCCAAGGACCTGATCGCCCGTCTCAAGGACGCCGGCGTCGTCGTCATCCCCTCCATCGGCGCCCGCCGGCACGCGGAGAAGGTCGCCGCGTGGGGCGCGGACGCGGTCATGGTGCAGGGTGGCGAGGGCGGCGGCCACACGGGCGAGGTGGCCACCACGGTGCTCCTCCCCCAGGTCGTGGACGCGGTCGACATCCCGGTGATCGCCGCGGGCGGCTTCCGCGACGGGCGCGGTCTGGTGGCCGCGCTCGCCTACGGGGCGGCCGGCATCGGGATGGGCACCCGCTTCCTGCTCACCTCCGACAGCACCGTGCCGACGGCGGTGAAGGCGAAGTACCTGGCCGCCGCGGTCAACGACGTCACGGTCACGACCAAGGTGGACGGACTGCCGCACCGCATGCTGCGCACCTCCATGGTGGACTCGCTGGAGCGGGCGGGCCGTGTGACATCGAGTCTGCGCGCGTTGCGGCACGCCGCGGCCTTCCGGAAGGAGACGGGTGCGAGCTGGCCACGGCTGGTCCGGGACGGACTGGCGATGAAGCACGGCAAGGAGCTGACCTGGGGCCAGGTGCTGCTGGCCGCCAACACCCCGATGCTGCTCAAGGCCTCGCTGGTCGAGGGGCGCACGGACATCGGGGTGATGGCCTCGGGACAGGTGGCGGGGCTGATCGAGGACCTGCCGTCCTGTACGGAACTGGTCGGACGCATCATGAACGAGGCGCAGGCGACGCTGAAGTCGCTGCCCCAGCAGACGACTTGAGGCATACGACGAGGGGGGCGGTCCGGAGATCCGGACC
>NZ_JBHXNW010000063.1:13512-47597 GCF_042717365.1 Streptomyces sp. NPDC058534 | reverse complement strand
TCCCAACATAACCCTTCCTCACCGCACTACAATCCCCCCCCCACCAACTATTTTCTTTTCCATCCGGGGGGGGGGGGGGGGCCGCGCCCCCCCCCCCCCCCCCTCGGGCATGTCTCAGAGGCGTTCGATGATGGTGACGTTGGCCTGGCCGCCGCCCTCGCACATGGTCTGCAGGCCGTAGCGGCCGCCGGTGCGCTCCAGCTCGTACAGCAGGGTCGTCATCAGCTTGGTACCGGTGGCGCCCAGCGGGTGGCCCAGCGCGATGGCGCCGCCGTTGACGTTGACCTTGTCCGGGTCGGCGCCGGTCTCCTTCAGCCAGGCCAGGACGACGGGGGCGAAGGCCTCGTTGATCTCGACCAGGTCGATGTCGTCGAGGGACATTCCGGCCTTCTTCAGCGCGTACGCCGTCGCCGGTATCGGCGCCGACAGCATCCGGATCGGGTCCTCCCCGCGCACCGACAGGTGGTGGACGCGGGCGCGGGGGGTGAGGCCGTGTTCGGCGACGGCGCGCTCGGAGGCGATGAGCAGCGCGGAGGCGCCGTCGGAGACCTGGGATGCGACGCCCGCGGTGATCCGACCGCCCTCGACGACCGGCTTCAGGCCGGCCATCTTCTCCAGCGAGGTGTCGCGGCGCGGGCCCTCGTCCACGGTGACGTCACCGTAGGCGACGGTCTCGCGGCCGAAACGGCCCTCGTCGATGGCGCGCACGGCCCGCTGGTGCGAGCGCAGGGCGAAGTGCTCCATGTCCTCGCGGGTGATGCCCCACTTCTCGGCGATGAGTTCGGCGCCGTGGAACTGGTTGACGGGCGCGTCGCCGTAGCGGGCGCGCCAGCCCTCGGAGCCGGTGTAGGGGCCGTCGGTGAGGCCGAGGGGTTCGGCCGCCTGGCGGCTGGCGAAGGCGATGGGGATCATCGACATGTTCTGGGTGCCACCCGCGACGACCAGGTCCTGGGTGCCGGAGAGGACGCCCTGGGCGGCGAAGTGCACGGCCTGCTGGGAGGATCCGCACTGACGGTCGACGGTGGTGCCGGGCACCTCCTCGGGCAGGCCCGCGGCGAGCCACGCGGTGCGGGCGATGTCCCCGGCCTGCGGGCCGACGGTGTCCAGGCAGCCGAAGACGACGTCGTCGACGGCGGACGGGTCGACGCCGGTGCGCTCGACCAGCGCCCTGATGACGTGCGCCCCGAGATCGGCGGGGTGGACGGCGGACAGGCCGCCCTTGCGCCGGCCGACCGGGGTGCGGACCGCTTCGACGATGTAGGCCTCGGCCATGGCTACTCCTTCATGTCCTTCATAAGAGATGTGATGGTGCGTCAGCTGCGCGAGGTGATGCCTTCCAGGACCATGGACAGGTACTGCCGGGCGATCTCCTCCGGGCTGTGGGTGCCGCCGGGGCGGTACCAGGAGGCGGCCACCCATACGGTGTCGCGCACGAACCGGTAGACGAGCCGCACGTCCAGGTCACCGCGGAAGACCTTGTCGGTGACGCCGCGTTCCAGGGTGCGCAGCCAGGCGTTCTCGAACTTCATCTGGGAGTCGGCGAGATAGCCGAAGCGCGGCTGTGCGGACAGGTGCCTGGACTCCTTCTGGTAGATGGCGACCGCGGGGCCGTGCCGGTCGATCTGCCGGAAGGACTCGGTGACGAGGGCCTCGATGGTCTCCCGCGGTCCGAGTCCGGCGGCGAGCACGGTGTCGTAGCCCGCCCACAGCTCGTCCAGGAAGGCGGTGAGGATCTCGTCCAGCATCGACTCCTTGGAGTCGAAGTGGTAGTAGAGGCTGCCCGCGAGCATTCCGGCCGCGTCGGCGATGCGGCGGACCGTGGTGGCGTTGTAGCCCTGGTCGGCGAAGACCTGGGCGGCGGTCGCCAGGATCTCGGCGCGGCGCTCGGCGGCGGAGGACGAGGACGAGGCGGAGGAGTTGCTCTTCATCCGCTCATGCTCTCTGACTGCTGACGGAAACGGTCTCACCGGTCATGTACGACGAGTAGCCGCTGGCCAGGAAGACGATGACGTTGGCGATCTCCCACGGCTCGGCGTACCGGCCGAAGGCCTCGCGCTCGGTGAGCTCGGCGAGGAGTTCGGGGGTGGTGACCTTCACCAGGTGCGGGTGCATGGCGAGGCTCGGGGCGACGGCGTTGACCCGTACGCCGAAGTCCGCGGCCTCCAGGGCCGCGCACCGGGTGAGGGCCATCACCCCGGCCTTCGCGGCGGCGTAGTGGGCCTGGCCGCGCTGGGCCCGCCAGCCGATGACGGAGGCGTTGTTGACGACGACGCCTGCGCCGTCCTGTTCCTTGAGCCGGCGCAGGGCGGCCCGGGTGCAGCGGAAGGTGCCGCCCAGGGTGACGTCGAGGACCTTGGCCCACTGGTCGTCGGTCATGTCGACGAGGTCGGCGGTGCCGCCGAGACCGGCGTTGTTGACGACGACGTCGAGACCGCCGTGGCGCTCGACGGCGAGCGCGAACAGGGCGTCGACCTGCTGTTGGTCGGTGACGTCGCAGGGCAGTGCGGCGACGTTGTCGGCGCCGAACTCCTCGGCGAGGGCGGCGGCACTCTCACGCAGGCGCCGTTCGTGGGCGTCGCCGATGACGACGCGGGCGCCCTCCTCCAGGAATCTGCGGGCGGTGGCGCCGCCGATCCCGGCGCCCGCGGCGGCGGTGATCACCGCGGTCCGTCCGGCCAGGAGGGAGTGCCCCGGTACCTGGGGCGGGGGCTTCGGGGTCACGGGCGGGCCTCCTTGGGCAGGCCGAGGACGCGCTCGGCGATGATGTTGCGCTGGATCTCGTTGGACCCGGCGTAGATGGTGTCGGAGCGGGAGAAGAGGAACAGCCGCTGCCAGTCGTCGAGGTCGTACGGTTCGCCGGACGCGAGCATGCCGCCGGCGCCGCACACGTCCATGGCGAGTTCGCCCAGTTCGCGGTGCCAGGTGGCCCAGAAGATCTTGCCGATGGACGCCTCGGGGCCGGGTGCGCCGGCCGCGACGCCGTCCAGCATGCGCAGGGCGTTGCAGCGGATGGTCTCCAGGCCCGTCCAGGCCCGGGCGAGCCGGTCGCGGATGAGCGGGTCGTCCGCCGCGCCGTTGCGTTTCGCCGTTTCGACGAGGGTCTCCAGCTCGCGCCGGAAGCCGACCTGCTGGCCGAGGGTGGAGACGCCGCGTTCGAAGCCGAGGGTGGCCATGGCCACGCGCCAGCCGTCGCCGGGGGCGCCGACGATGTGTTCGACGCGGGTGCGGGCGCCGTCGAAGAAGACCTCGTTGAACTCGGAGGTGCCGGTCAGCTGGGTGATGGGGCGGATCTCGACGCCGGGCACGTCGAGCGGGACCAGCAGGTAGGACAGCCCCTTGTGGCGCTGCGACCCCGGTTCGGTGCGGGCGACCACGAAACACCACTGCGCCTCGTGGGCCAGTGACGTCCAGATCTTCTGCCCGGTGACCACCCAGTCGTCGCCCTCGCGGACGGCCCTGGTCCGTACGTTCGCCAGGTCGGAGCCCGCGTCGGGCTCGCTGTAGCCCTGGCACCACAGTTCCTCGGCGGCGACGATCGGCGGCAGGAACCTGGCCCGCTGCTCGGGGGTGCCGAAGGCGATCAGGGTGGGGCCGAGCAGCTGCTCGGCGATGTGGTTGACCCGGGCGGGGGCGTCGGCCAGGGCGTACTCCTCGTGGAAGGCGACCTGCTGCTCGATGGTCGCGCCCCGGCCGCCGTACTCCTCGGGCCAGCCGACGCAGGTCCAGCCGGCGGCGGCCATGTGCCTCTCCCATTCGAGTCTCTCGGCGAAGACCTCGTGCTCACGGCCGGGTCCGCCGCGGCCGCGCAGGCCCGCGAAGGCACCGGTGAGGTTGGCGGCCAGCCAGCCGCGGATCTCGGCGCGGAACTCCTCGACGCTGCTCATGTCGTTACGTTAATCTACCAAACACTTGTTAGGGAAGGAGGGCCTGATGTCCGCTGCCCACGACGAGACCGGCGAACCCGTGCGCTACGAGAAGCAGGGTCCGGTCGCGACGGTCACCATGAACCGCCCCGAATACCGCAACGCCCAGAACTCCGCGATGACCTACGCCCTGGACCGGGCGTTCTACCGAGCCGCCGAGGACGACGAGGTGAAGACCGTCGTCCTGGCCGGAGCGGGCAAGCACTTCTCCGCCGGCCACGACATCGGCACCCCCGAGCGGGACGCCCATCTGCCGTTCGAGCGCCGCGCAGGACTGTGGTGGGACCACTCGGACAAGCAGGGCGCCGAGAGCCGCTTCGCCCGCGAGTCCGAGGTGTACCTCGGCATGTGCCGACGCTGGCGCGAGCTGCCCAAGCCCGTCGTCGCCTCCGTGCAGGGCGCCTGTGTGGCGGGCGGGCTGATGCTCGCCTGGGTGTGCGACCTGATCGTGGCCTCCGAGGACGCGTTCTTCGCCGACCCGGTGGTACGGATGGGCATACCGGGTGTCGAGTACTTCGCCCACCCATGGGTGATGCCGCCGCGCGTCGCCAAGGAGTTCCTCTTCACCGGGGACCGCATGAGCGCCCGGCGCGCGCACGAGGTCGGCATGGTCAACCGCGTCGTGCCCCGCGAGGAGCTGGCCGAACGCACCCATGAACTGGCGCTGCGCATCTCGGAGATGCCGCGCCTCGGTCTCGCCCTGACCAAGCGCGCCGTGAACCAGGCCGAGGACCTCCAGGGCCTGCACACCGGCATGGACTCGGTGTTCGGCCTGCACCACCTCGCACACGCGCACAACGCCGAGACCGCGCCGGACGCGCTGGGCGGCATGGACATCCGGGCGATGAAGAAGGCGGGCGGCTGATGGACCTCGACTTCAGCGAGGCGGACGAGGCGTTCCGCGCCGAGGTCCGCGACTGGCTGGCGGCGCATGTGCCGGCCACTCCCCTGCCGTCCCTGGAGAGCGCCGAGGGCTTCGCCGCCCACCGGGAGTGGGAGGCCGAACTGGCCGCCGATCACTGGTCGGTGGTGTCCTGGCCCGAGGAGTTCGGCGGGCGGGGCGCCTCGATCCTGCGCTGGCTGGTCTTCGAGGAGGAGTACTTCGCGGCCGGCGCCCCCGGACGCGTCAGCCAGAACGGCATCAACCTGCTCGCCCCCACCCTCTTCGAGCACGGCACCCCCGAGCAGCGGGCGCGGATCCTGCCCGCGATGGCGAGCGGCGAGGTCATCTGGGCGCAGGCCTGGTCCGAGCCGGAGTCCGGCTCCGACCTGGCCTCGCTCAAGTCGACGGCCCGGCGCACCGAGGGCGGCTGGCTACTGAGCGGCCAGAAGACGTGGTCGTCCCGGGCCGCGTTCGCCGACCGGGCCTTCGGCCTGTTCCGCAGCGATCCGGACGCCGACAAGCCGCACCGCGGGCTGACCTACCTGATGTTCCCGCTGGACGCCGAGGGTGTCACGGTGCGGCCCATCGGGCGGCTCGACGGCAGGCCGGCCTTCGCGGAACTCTTCCTGGACGACGTGTTCGTGCCGGACGAGGACGTCATCGGCGAACCCGGCCAGGGCTGGCGGGTCGCGATGAGCACCACGGGCAACGAGCGCGGGCTCACCCTGCGCAGTCCGGGGCGTTTCACGGCCGCCGCCGAGCGGCTGACCGCGCTGTGGCGTGAGCACGGCGACCCCGCCGACACGGCGCTGCGCGACCGGGTCGCGGACGCGGCGATCGGCGCCCGCGCCTACCGTCTGTTCTCGTACGCGGGAGCCTCCCGCATCCTGCATGACGAGGGCGGCCCGGCCGGCGCCGCGTCCAGCCTCAACAAGATCTACTGGTCCGAGCTGGACATCGCCCTGCACGAGACGGCCCTGGACCTGCTCGGCCCGTACGGCGAACTCGCCGACCACGCACCCGAGTCGCCGGACCACGGCGCCTGGGCCGAGGGGCACACCTTCTCCCTGGCCGGGCCCATCTACGCCGGCACCAACGAGATCCAGCGCGACATCATCGCCGAGCGGCTGCTCGGCCTGCCGAAGGGACGCCGGTGATGCGGTTCCTCCTCGACGCCGAGCAGCGGGAGTTCGCCCGCTCCCTCGACGGTCTCCTCGCCTCCTCGGACACCCCGGCCGCGGTGCGGTCCTGGGCCGCCGGGGACCACTCGCCGGGTCGGGCCGTGTGGGCGCGGCTGGCCGAGGCCGGGGTGTTCGCCCTCGCGGTGCCGGAGCGCTACGACGGATTCGGCCCGCTGCCGCTCGACATCGCCGTCGCCTTCACCGAGTTGGGCCGGCATGCCGTGCCCGGTCCGCTGGTCGAGACGGTCGCCGCGGCGGCCCTGCTGGACCGGCTCGGCGACACGGACGCGGCCGCCGCCCACCTGCCCGGCATCGCCTCGGGCAAGACCGTCGCCACCCTCTGCCTCACGGCCCTCGGCCCGTACGCCCTGGACGCCGACGCGGCCGACGCGGTGCTGGTCGTGGACGGCGACGTGCTGCGCGTGGGCGCCGAGGCGGGCCCCGTACAGCCGTCGGCCGACCCGGCGCGGCGCCTGTCGCGGGTGTCCACCGGCGGGACGGTACTGGCTCAGGGCCCTGTGGTGGCCTCGGCCGCCGCACACGCGGCCGACGTGGCCGCGCTGGCCACCGCGGCGCAGTCCCTGGGACTCGGCCGCGCGCTGCTCGCCCGTACCGTCGAATACGTCGGCCGGCGCACCCAGTTCGGTGTGCCCGTCGGCTCCTTCCAGGCCGTCAAGCACCGGCTGGCGGACACGCTGATCGCCCTGGAGTTCGCCGAGCCGCTGGTGCACGGCGCCGCGCTCGCCCTCGCCGCCGGCTCCCCGGGGGCCGGCCGGGACGTGGCCGCCGCCAAGGTCACCGCGGGCGAGGCCGCCCACCGGGCCGCGCGCACCGCCCTGCAACTGCACGGGGCGATCGGCTACACAGACGAGCTGGACCTGTCCCTGTGGATCCGCAAGGCCCGCCCGCTGCGCGACGCCTGGGGCACCCCGGCCGCCTGCCGGGCCCGCGTACTGGCCGCCTGACCGCGCGCACCGCCGCGCCACACACCGAGGGGAGCAGCCCGATGAGGCTGACGGAGGAGCAGGAAGAACTGCGGTCGGCCGTAAGGTCGTTGCTGACCCGGCACGAGGGAGCCGCGGCCTGGGGGCCGTTGGCCGAGCAGATCGGCGTCGCCGCACTCGCCGTACCCGAGGAGTACGGGGGCGCGGGCGGCGGCGCCCGGGACGTGCACGTGCTGATGGAGGAGCTGGGCCGGTGCCTGAGTCCGCTGCCGGTGCTCGGCTCGGCGGTGCTGACGGCGGGGGCGCTGCTCGCCTCCGGCGACAAGGAGGCCTGCGGGCGCCTGCTGCCGCCGCTGGCCGAAGGCCGCTCGGTGGGCGCGCTGGCCTGGGCCGAACAGGGCTCCTGGGACGCGGCGGCGGTGCGCACCCGCGCCGTACCGGGTCCCGGCGGCGGCGCCTGGTTCCTCAGCGGTGTCAAGGAGCACGTCCTGGACTGGCCGGACGTCGACGTGCTTCTCGTCGCGGCCCGTACGGCGGCCGGCGTCTCGCTGTTCGAGGTGGCGGCGGACGCGCCGGGAGCGCGCCGCGAACCCGTCGTCACGATGGACGGCACCCGGAGTCAGGCCCGGTGGGTCCTGGACGGCGCCGAGGGGCGCCCGGTCGGGGTCGCGGGCGACGGGGAACGGGTCCTGGCGCAGGTGCGGGACCTGGCCTGCGCGGCGCTCGCCGCCGAACAGGTGGGCGCCGCCGAGCGCTGTCTCGAACTCACCGTCGCCTACGCCCGCGAGCGCGTCCAGTTCGGCCGGGCCATCGGCTCGTTCCAGGTGGTCAAGCACCGGCTGGCGGACGCCTACGTGCGGGTGGAATCGGCGCGTTCGGCCGCGCTCGGCGCCGCCTTCGCAGCCGACGAGGACCCCGCTGCGCTGCCGCGGGCCGCCGCCGTCGCCAAGTCGGTCTGTTCCGAGGCGTTCTCGGCGGTGGCCGGCGAGACGATCCAGCTGCACGGCGGGATCGGCATCACCTGGGAGCACGACGCGCACCGCTACTTCAAGCGGGCGCACGGAGCGGGCGAGCTGTTCGGCCCGCCCGCCTCGCACCGGGCGCGGCTCGCCGCCGGGCTCGGGCTCATCTCGTACTGACTCACCTCTTACTGAACAGCCGCCCCAGCGAACCGGAGAGGCCGGTAGACATGGACATCGACATCGACATCGACAACGCGTTGGACTTCACGGGGCGCGTGGTGCTCGTCACCGGCGGCACCAAGGGCATCGGTGCCGCCGTCGCGGAGGCGTTCCTCGGGGCCGGGGCCGACGTCGTGGTCTGCGGCCGCAACGTGCCGGGCGCCCTGCCGGCGGCGGGGGGCAGGGAGGCGGTCTTCGTCGCCGCCGACGTGCGCGATCCCGCGTCGGCGGCCGGACTCGTCGACGGCGCGGTGGAGCGCTTCGGCCGTCTCGACGTGCTCGTCAACAACGCGGGCGGCTCCCCGGACGCCGACGCGGCCACCGTCTCGCCGCGCTTCGTGGAGAAGATCGTCGCGCTCAACCTGCTCGCGCCGTTCTACGTCGCGCAGGCGGCGTACCGCGCCATGCGGGCCCGGCCGGGCGGCGGCTCGGTCGTCAACATCGGCAGCGTCTCCGCGCACGACCCGCAGCCGGGCACCGCCGCCTACACGGCCGCCAAGGCGGGACTTCTGGCCCTCACCCGGGCGCTGGCCCTGGAGTGGGCGCCCGAGGTGCGGGTCAACCACATCACCACCGGCCTGATCCGCACCGCGAGCGCGGCGTCCGTCTACGGCGCGGACGGCGGCGCCTCGGTGGCCGGCGTGATCCCGATGCAGCGGATGGCCGTACCCGGGGACGTCGCCCGCGCCTGCCTGTTCCTGGCGAGCGACCTGTCGGCGTACGTCAACGGGGCGGACCTCGCGGTGCACGGCGGCGGGGAGTTCCCGGCCCGGTTCCTCGCCGCGAAGGCGGCAAACCGGGAGGCGTGAGGGGCATGCCTGAGCCCGGGAGAGAGCGTGCCGTCTCTCCCGGGCTCAGGTGCGTCACGGCAGGTCGGGGGCCCAGGCCACGCCGTTGATGTGTGAACCGCCGTCGACGAAGAGGGTGTTGCCCGTGACGTACCGGGCGTCCTCACTCGCGAGGAACAACGCCGCCGGGGCGATGTCCTGGTCGGGGTCGCCCATCCGCCCCATGGGGTTCATGGCCCCGACCTGCTTCTCCAGCTCTGGGTTCGCGCTCATCCGCCGCCGGAAGGCCGCACTCTTCGCGCCGGGGCAGACCGCGTTGACGACGACTCCGGTGGGGGCCCACTCCCGGGCCGCGGTGCGGGTCAGGGTGCGCAGGGCCTCCTTGGCGGCGTTGTACTCCAGGGTGCCCATGTGGGCGTTCACGCCGTTGAGGCTGCACATGTTGACGACCCGGCCCCACCCCCGCTGCCGCATGTGCGGGAACGCCGCCCGCATCGCCCAGAACGGGCCGTAGAAGCCGATGCCCATTCCCCGGGCCAGCATCTCGTCGGTCTTGTTCTCCACCCGTCCGAGGCCGCCGACCGCCCAGGCGTTGTTGACCAGGATGTCGACGCCCCCGAATTCCCGCACGGCGGTGTCGACCATGGCCAGCACCTGTGCCTTGTCGCCGATGTCGGTGTGCAGGAAGCGGCCGCCGATCGCGTCGGCCACGGCCCGGCCGGTCTCCTCGTTCACCTCCGCGACCAGCACCCTGGCCCCCTCGGCGGCGAACCGGCGGGCCACCGCGGCGCCGATGCCGTCCCCGGCGCCGGTGACGATCGCGACGCGTCCTTCGAGCCGCATCTTGTACTCCTCCTCAGACCAGGTTGTCCTCCACCGTGAGGCCGAACGCCCCGCGGCCGTACATGGCGAGCGCCCGTTCCACGTCGTTGGCGACGTGCACGCTGCCCGCGTGGGCGTCGCGCCAGGCGCGCTCGACGGGGTTACCACGGCGCAGCGCGTTGCCGCCGGCGGTCTTGAAGAGGAGGTCGATCGCGGCGACGGCCCGTTCGGTGCCCCGGACCTGGTCGCGCCGGGTGCGCAGCCGCAGTTCCATGGGGATCTCCTGCTCGGCGGCGGCGAGTTCGGACAGTTCGCGCAGGTTGCGGTCCATCTGCAGGACGGTCGCGTCGATGTCGGAGGCGGCGCGCGCGATGGCGACCTGGGCGAAGGGGTCCTCGGTGAAGCGGCCGCCGCCGAGGCTGAGCCGCACCCGCTCCTTCATCAGCGACACGTACGACTCATAGCCGCCCGACACGGCGCCGATCACCGGTGCCGTGATGGCGCTGGTGAAGATCGCGCCGAACGGCAGCCGGTACAGCGGTCCCTTGTTGACCTGCTGCCCGGGCACCTTCAGCCGGGCCTGCTCGTAGTTGCGCAGTACGCGGTGGTCGGGCACGAACGCCGACTCGACGAGGATGTCGTTGCTGGCGGTGCCGCGCAGTCCGACCACGTCCCACGCGTCCTCGATGGTGTAGTCGGAGCGGGGCACCAGGACCGTGAGGAAGTCGACCGGTCGTCCCTGCGCGCCGACGACGAGGGCGCCGAGCAGGGCCCACGTGGCGTGCTCGCAGC
The DNA here is from genome assembly GCF_042717365.1 of Streptomyces sp. NPDC058534. NCBI lineage: Bacteria > Bacillati > Actinomycetota > Actinomycetes > Kitasatosporales > Streptomycetaceae > Streptomyces > Streptomyces sp. NPDC058534. Next base: position 37,083 of record NZ_JBHXNW010000063.1, on the reverse strand, counting down.
CGGAGGAGAAGCTCCAGCGGCCGGTGAGCCGGTAGCCGCCGTCGACGGGGGTGAGCCGGCCCACCGGCGCGTACGACGAGGAGACGCGGGTGTCGGGGTCCTCGCCCCAGACGTCGTCCTGCGCCCGGCGCGGGAACAGGCCCAGCTGCCAGGGGTGCACGCCCAGGACCGAGGCGACCCAGCCGGTGGAGCAGCAGACGGCGGAGATCGCCCTCACCACCTGGTAGAAGTCGACCGGGTCGCTCTCCAGGCCGCCGTACCTGGCGGGTTGCAGCATCCGGAAGACGCCCGCGCCGGTCAGCTCGTCGATCGTGGACTCCGGTATGCGGCGTGTCTCGTCCGCGGCGACGGCCCGTTTCCCGATGCCGGGCAGCAGGGCGCGTACCGACTCCAGAACCTGATTGCCCATCGTCCGTCCTCCAGGCTCCCGCGAGCCGTGTCCGTGCGGTGCGTCGTGGCGCCGCGTGTGTCAGTCGGTGCGCAGCGCGGCCTTGTCGACCTTGCCGGCTGCGTTGCGCGGCAGCGCCCCCAGGACGACGACGTCGCGGGGGACCTTGAAGTTGGCGAGCCGCTCGCGGCACCAGTCGAGCAGGGCGCCCGGCTCGCTACCGGCGCCGGGGCGGGCCGTCACGTAGGCCCGGCCGACCTCCCCGAGCCGTGGGTCGGGGACCCCTATCACGGCGGCCTCCGCGACGGCGTCGTGCCCGGTGAGCACCTGCTCGATCTCGGCCGGGTAGACGTTGAAGCCGCCGACCGTGAACATGTCCTTGGAGCGGCCGGTGAGCACCAGGTTGCCGCGCCCGTCGAAGTGGCCGACGTCGCCGGTGGCCAGCCAGCCGTCGTCGTCGACGGCCGCCGCGCTCGCCGCCGGGTCGTCCAGGTAGCCGAGCATCACGTTGTAGCCGCGGACCAGGATCTCGCCGTCCCGCCCGGCGGGCAGCGGGCGCCGGTCGCCGTCGGCGATCCGCACCTCCACGCCGTCGATGGGGCGGCCCGCGGTCAGCGCCACGGTCTCCGCGTCGTCGTCCGCGGAGCAGACGCTGACCGTGCCGCAGGACTCGGTGAGCCCGTAGGCGGTGAGCACCTCGGGGAACAGTTCGGCCCGCATGCGCCGGACCAGGGCGACGGGCACCACGGCGGCCCCGGTCACCGCGAGACGCAGCGACGACAGGTCGAAGCGGGCCCGGTCGGGGGCGTCGAGCAGTTCGGTGTAGATGGTGGGCGGGCCGGGCAGGACGCTGATCCGTTCGGTCTCGACGGCACGCAGGGCCCGGTTCACGTCGAAGACCGGTTGCAGCACCATGGTGGTGCCCCGCAGCAGGCAGGCGAGCACGCCGGCCTTGTAGCCGAAGCAGTGGAAGAGCGGGTTGAGGATCAGGTAGCGGTCGTCGCCGGTGACTCCTGTGCGCGCGCTCCAGGCCCGGTACGTGGTGAGGTTCTGGCGGTGCGTGGTCAGCGCGCCCTTGGGCCGGCCGGTGGTGCCCGAGGTGAAGAGCAGGTCGGACGGGTCGTCGGGGCGCACGGACGCGGTGCGGACGGCGACCTCGTAGTCGGGCAGGTGGGCGCCGTAGGCGAGGAAGTCGCGCCAGGGCAGGGTGCCGGGGCGATGCCCCGCGTCGCCTTCGTCGTGTCCTTCGCCTCCGCCTTCGTCGCCATCGCCATCGCCATCGCCATCGCCATCGCCATCGCCATCGCCATCGAGCGTCACCACGGCGGCCAGCCCCGGCAGGGAGGGTACGGGACGCGTCTCGTCCCGGACCTCCGCGTCGTCACTCAGCATGGCCAGGTAGTCCTTGCCGAGGAAGCCGTTCTCGACGAACAGCAGCCTGGCCGCGCCGCGTTCGAGGAGCCACCGGGCCTCGCCGCCCTTGTAGCGGGTGTTGACGGGGACCAGCACGGCACCGGCCGAGGTGGCGGCGAGCGCGGCCACCACCCAGCGGTGGCTGTTGGGTGCCCAGACGGCGATCCGGTCGCCGGGCCGCGTGCCGAGGGCGATCAACGACTTGACGGCGGCCCGCACCTGGTCGCGCAGCCCGGTCCAGGTCAGCCGTACGTCCTCGTCCACCAGCGCCTCCCGGTCGGGGGCGCGGCCGACGGCGAGATCCAGGGCGCCGGGGATCGTCAGTGGGGGCTCGGGCTCTCTCATCTGCTCTCCGGGAGGGGACGGCGTACGCGGTCGGGGAGGGTGCGGCGCGGCGGCGCTCGGGAGGGGTGCCCCCTCAGGTGGACGAGGGCAGCAGCCGCTGGGACGCCTCGTGCGCGGCGAGGACCAGTTCGGCGCGGGGGAAGCCGCTGCGCCGCTCGGCGGTCTCCGCGTTGCCCCCGGCGACCCACACGGGCCCGTCGGCGAGGTGGTCGAGACCCTCCCGGGCGACGTCGTCCGGCTCGGCGACGCGGAGGCCGGGCAGGTCCATGCGGAGACCGGCGCGTTCCATCGCGGGGGTCCGGGTCACTCCCAGGACCAGTTCGAGGACGTGCACGTCGTACTCGCGCAGCTCCAGCCACAGGCCCTCGGCGAAGACGCGGCCGAAGGCCTTCGCCGCCGAGTAGACGCTGATCCGCGCCTGGCCCATGAAACCGGAGAGGGAGCCGACCAGCATGATGCCGCCGCGGCGCCGCTCCTTCATCAGGGCCCCGAAGTGGTGGGTGAGGGCGAGCTGCGCGCTGATGTTCAGGTCCAGCACGCCCTGGACCCCGTCGAGGTCGCCGGTGACGAAGTCGTGGCCGTAGGTGTTGGCCCCGGCGTTGAAGATCAGCAGCCCGACCTCCAGGCCGTCGGTGACCATGCGGACGGCCGCCAGGGCCCCGGGGTCGAGCAGGTCGAGCGCGAGGGTGCGGACCTCGACGCCCCGGGCGCGTGCCCGGTCGGCGGTCTCGTGCAGCGGTCCCTGTTTGCGGGCGATCAGGAGCAGGTTGATCCCGGCGTCCGCGAGCCGCTCGGCGAACGCGGCGCCGACGCCCTCGGAGCCGCCCGCGACGACCGCCCACGGCCCGTACACGCTCTTGTCGATCATCGAGTACCTCTCTGAGTCCTGGCCCGGCTCTCAGTCCTGGCCCGGCGGTGCGGTGACCGTAGAACGCGCCCCGCGGGCGGCGCCGCCGGTGATCCCACTGGTCGGGAGCGCCATGTCCCGCACGGCCAGCGAGGCGAAGACCATCGCGGTGCCGATGGGGACGCCGGGGCCCGGGTAGACGCGGCCGGTGAAGGAGGCGCTGGTGTTCCCCGCGGCGTACAGGCCGGGGATCGGGTGTCCCGTGCCGTCGAGTACGCGTGCGTCGACATCCGTGCGCAGGCCACCCTTGGTGCCGAGGTCGGCGAGGACGAGGCGGGCCGCGTAGTAGGGCGGGCGGTCGAGCGGGACCAGGCAGGGGTTGGGTCCTGGCGCGTTGCGGGTGTCGGCGAAGAACCGGTCGTAGGGGTCCTCGCCGCGGTGGTGGTCGGGGTCGGTGCCGGTGGCGGCGTGGTCGTTGAAGCGGGCGACGGTGTCGGTCAGGGAGTCGGCCGGGACTCCGATGCGTTCGGCGAGTTCGGACAGCGAGCCGGCCCGCACCCGGACGCCGGCCGCCAGGTGTTCCGCCGGGTCGGCGGGCGGCACGGTGATGGCGGGCAGGGCGCCGCCCTCGCGGGAGTCGAAGACCAGGTGGGCGGGTGCCTGCGCGGTGGCGAGGGCGCGGCCCATGCGGTCGTACGGCAGTGACTCGTTGGCGAAGCGCCGACCGCCCGCGTCCACGACGATGCCGCCGCGCAGGCCGAGGGTGAACGCGGCGGTGCCGTCCGGCCGTTCGGTGCCGGGGCACCACCAGGCCTCGTCCATGAGATCGGTGGCGGCACCGATCCGGACGGCAGCGCGCAGCAGGTCGCCCGTGGTGGCTCCCGGGGGCGCCATGCTCCACGCCGCGGCGCCCGGCACGCCGTGCTCTGCGCGCAGCGCGTCGTCGCCCTCGAAGCCGCCCGCGGCCAGCAGCACGCCGCGCCGGGCCCGTACGGTGACCGTGCCCTGCGGGGTCTCGGCCTCGACGCCGGTCACCCTCCCGTTCTCGGTGACCAGCCCGGTGACGCGGTGCCGGGTGCGCACGGTCGCGTTGCCGGTACGGGTGGCGGCGAGCAGGAGGCGGCCGATCAGGGCGCGCCCCGCGGTCAGCGGCCCCTCGGGGTGGCCCTGGCCGGACCGGTCACGGTCGACCGCCGGGCGGACCAGGGGCAGCAGGTCGCCCAGCTCCTCCACCGGCAGGTCGCGCGGCACGAAGGAACGTCCGGCATCCATCCGGCCCGGGACGGCGACGTAGTCGGGGAAGGCGCGCCACTCGAACTCCACGGCCGGGTCGCTCTCCAGCCGGGCGACCAGTTCGGGCGCGTGGCGCAGGAAGGCCTCCCGGCGGTCCGCCCCGGCGTCGCCGACGAGCGCCCGCAGATAGGTACGGGCGGCGTCGGTGGAGTCACCGAGGCCGGCACGTTCCTGGACCGCGGTGCCGGGCAGCCAGCAGGCGGCCCCGGAGTACGCGGAGGTGCCGCCGAGCAGCGGCGTCCGTTCCAGTACGACCGTGTCCAGGCCGTCCGCCGCGGCCACCAGGGCCCCGGTCATCGCTCCCGCGCCGGACCCGACGACGATCACGTCGTGGGTGGCGTCGCCTTCCCGTCGGCCGTCCCGCATGGATGCCCCTCCTGCCAGTCGGTGGTGTTCGGTGGTGTGTGTTCGGCGGTGTGCGGCCTCAGCAGACCGCGCCGGAGGCGGGTGGGGGCGGGAGCGGTCCCACTGACCGGTACGCGGGAGCGGTCCCACTGACCGGTACGGGGCCGGGTGGCACCTGACGCGATGCCCGGGGCGCGCGTATTGTCGAAGGCCGTTGCCACGAAACGATCGAGCGCCTGGAGGGCGAGCGTGCCCAGAATCGCCGAGGCCAGGGCGGGGGCCGAGCCCAGTTCGCCCCGGCAGCACGCGCGCCGGCAGAGCATCCTGCGGGCGGCGGCGGACATCGCCGCCGAGACGGGGCTCGAACGGGTACAGATGCACGAGGTGGCCAAGTCGGCGGGGGTGGCGATCGGCACCCTGTACCGGTACTTCCCGTCGAAGACCCACCTGTTCACGGCCGTGATGGCCGACCAGATCGAGGGGCTCGGCGCGCGGCTCGCGGACCGGACCGCGCACGACTCGCCGGAGGACGCCGTCTTCGCGACGCTGGCGGGTGCCACCCGCAGTCTGCTGCGGCGGCCGGAGCTCGCCACCGCGATGATCCAGTCGGCGAACGCCGCCCGCGCCTCGACCGTCCCCGACCTGGCCCGGGTCGACACGGGCTTCCTCGACCTGCTGCTGCGGGCCTGGGGCGTCGAGGACCCCACGGAGCACCATGTGGCCCGGCTGCGGCTGCTGACCCTGCTCTGGTACGGGGTCCTGCAGTCCCGGCTCAACGAGCGGATCACCCCGGAGGAGGCCGACGCCGACCTGCGGATGGCCTGCCGGCTGCTGCTCGCCCCCGGGGAGGACGGGGTCTGACGGGGGTGCGGGGCGGGTTCAGCCCGCCGGGGTCTGCTGGGTGCCGGTCGTGTCGAGCGCGGCGACGCTGTACGCCGCGTAGGTGCGGTACGGGTCCCGGCCGCTGAAGTACGGCGTCAGCTGGGCGTCGAGTTCTTCGGGGGTGAAGGTGCCGTCGGCCGCGGTGAACTTGTGCTCCACCGTGGGCGGCGCGAGCAGGGCGACCATGTCGCCGTAGACGACGAAGACCTGTCCGTTGATCTCGTCGGCGGCCGGTGAGGCCAGGTGGGCGACCAGGGCGGCGACCCGCTCGGGGGCCATGATGTCGAGGCCGCCCGGCGCGTTCACGCCCTCGCCGAAGGAGTCGGCGGTCATGGCGGTGCGGGCGCGCGGGCAGATGGCGTTGGCGCGCACCCCGTAGCGGGACATGCCCTGGGCGGTGGCCAGGGTCAGCGCGGTGATCCCGGCCTTGGCCGCGGAGTAGTTCGGCTGGCCGGGGGCGCCGAACAGGAAGGCCTCGGAGGAGGTGTTGACGACCCGCCCGTAGACAGGGGCACCGGACGCCTTGGAGGCGGCCCGCCAGTGCACGGCCGCGGCACGGGAGAGACCGGCGTGCCCCTTGAGGTGGACGCGGATGACGTCGTCCCAGTCGGACTCGGACAGGTTGAACAGCATCCGGTCGCGCAGCACGCCCGCGTTGTTGACGACGACGTCGAGGCCGCCGAACGTCTCCACGGCGGCCCCCACCAGGCGCTCGCCCATGGACCAGTCCCCGATGTCACCGGTCACGGCGACCGCGTCCGCGCCCAGGGCCTTGATCTCGGCGACCACGTCGTCGGCCGCCGGACCGACGTCGTTGACCACCACGTTGGCGCCGAGGCCCGCGAGGGCGAGCGCCTCGGCCCGGCCGAGTCCCGCGCCGGCACCGGTGACGACGGCGGTACGCCCCTCCAGGATGGTGTTCGTGGAGCTCATGCTGCCTCTTTCCGTGTTTCCTGTTTGGTGTTCCGTGTTCGGTCGAGCCGATGGTTGAAGTTGAATGACGAGGCGTGCGCCGGCCAGACCAGGGCGCTCAGACGAAGGCGACCGACACCGAGCCGAGTCCCTCGAACTCGGCCCGGAACTCGTCCCCCGGCCGCACGTCCACCGCCCGGGTGCACGACCCCGGCAGCACGACGTGTCCGGCCTCCAGACGCACCCCGTAGGAGGCCACCTTGCGGGCCAGCCACGCGACCGCCTCGGTCGGGTCGCCCAGTACGGCACTGGTGTTGCCCCGGGCGATCTCCTCGCCGTCCCGGTACAGGACGGCGGCGACGTCGGCCGGGTCCAGGTCGGCCGGGCGGACCCGGGCGGCGCCGAGGAGCACACCGGCGGACGACGCGTTGTCGGCGATGGTGTCCGCGAGGCCGATCTTCCAGTCCCTGATCCGGCTGTCGATGAGTTCGATGCTCGGCACGACGTACTCGGTGGCGGCGAGGACGTCCGCCGTGGTGCACCCCTCACCGGGCAGGCTCCGGCCCAGCACGTACCCGATCTCGACCTCGATGCGCGGTTGGCAGTAGCGGCCGGTGTCGACGGGGGTTTCCTGGGTCAGCACCATGTCCGAGAGCAGGTGGCCGTAGTCGGGCTCGTCCACGCCCATCATCTGCTGCATGACCTTGGAGGACAGGCCGACCTTGTGCCCGTGGACGGTGACGCCCTTCTCCTTCAACTGTGCGCGGATATTGAGGAGTTGGATCTCGTACGCGTCGGTGGCGTCGATCTCCGGGTAGGTGGTGGTCAGCGGGTCGACGGGGGCCCGTTCGCGCTGTGCGGTGCGGAGCAGTTCGGCGGCCTCGGCACGCCGCGCGGGGTCAAGCATCGGGGGTCTCCTCACGGTTCGGTGCGGCGGGCCCCCGGTCGGGGGCGAAGCGGGCGCGGCCGCCGGAGAGCACCGTGCGTCCGTCGTCGGCCGACGCCTCGAAGCGGACGCCGGTGTCGTCACCGGTCCAGCCGTGCAGGACGAGCGGGTCACCCGGGAAGACGGGGGCGGCGAACCGTGCCTCCAGTTCCACCAGGTCGGCGGGGTGCGCGCCGAGGGTCTCGGCCAGCGGCAGCAGGGCCGCGGCGAGGGTGCACAGCCCGTGCAGGAACGGCCGGGGCATGCCCGCCGCCTTCGCGGCCTCGGGGTCGATGTGCATGGCGTGCCGGTCGCCGAGCAGCCGGTAGAGGGCCGCCTGCCTGGAGTGCGTGGGCACGGTCAGCCGGTGGTCCGCCGCCCGGTCCGGGCGGCGCGGGGCGGACGGCCCGCGCTCGCCGCCGAATCCGCCACTGCCGGGGGCGAAGATCGACCAGGTGGCCGTGAAGCGGTCGCAGTCCACCTCGACGTCGAAGACGGCGGCGGAGCCCTTGTCCCACACGCCGGCGACCCGCGCGGTCGTCGTCAGCTCCCCTGACCGCTCCAAGGGGCGTTTCACGGTCAGGCGTTGGCTGCCGTGGACGGCGGTGGTGACGTCGAAAGCGCCGAGAGTGCCGAGCGCGTCGGGTGCCCACTGGGCGACGGTCAGCGCGAAGGTGGGCAGCACGCGCAGGCGTTCCTCGTACACGAGGTCCAGCCGGTCGGCTCCGGCGCCGACCGCGAGGGCGTACAGGATGGCGTCGCGCTCGGTGTAGGAGACGGTGCGGGTGCCGAGGTCACGGCCCTGCCACGCGCGGGTGGTGGTCATCGGTCGGCTCCCAGAATCAGGCCGCTGGTGGGGACGCCGGTGCCGGCGGTGACCAGGACGTGACCGACGCCGTCCGGCTGGTTGACGGAGGTGCCGCGGACCAGCCGGACGCCTTCGGCGATGCCGTTCATGCCGTGCAGGTAGGCCTCGCCGAGCTGTCCGCCGTGGGTGTTGAGGGGCAGCCGGCCGTCGAGTTCCAGGTGGCCGTCGGCGATGAAGTCCTTCGCCTCGCCGGGCTTGCAGAAGCCCAGTTCCTCCAGCTGGGGCAGGACCAGCGGGGTGAAGTGGTCGTACAGGATCGCGGCGTCGACGTCGTCGGGGCCGAGACCGCTCTGCCGGTACAGCTGCCTTCCGACCAGGCCCATCTCGGGGATGCCGGTGATGGTGGGCCGGTAGTAGCTGGTCATCATGTGCTGGTCGGCGCCGAGCCCCTGGGCGGCGGCGCGGATCAGCGCGGGCGGGTGGGGCAGGTCGCGGGCGCGTTCGGCTGAGACGACGACGAGCGCCTGGCCGCCGTCGGTCTCCTGGCAGCAGTCGAGCAGCCGCAGCGGCTCGGCGATCCAGCGGGAGTCGCGGTGGTCCTGGAGGGTGATCGGGCGACCGTGGAACCAGGCGGCGGGGTTGTTGGCGGCGTGCTTGCGGTCGATGACGGCGACCCGGCCGAAGTCGTCGGTGGTGGCGCCGTACTCGTGGAGGTAGCGGCGGGCGAACATGGCCACCCACTGGGCGGGGGTGCTCAGTCCGAACGGAGTCATCCAGGCGTAGGCGGCCCGGTCGGCGGTGGTGTCCATGAGGCGGGCGGCCTGGCCGAGTCCGTAGCGCTCGCCGGAGCGCTCGTTGAACGCCCGGTAGCAGACCACGACTTCGGCGACGCCGGTGGCGACGGCCATGGCGGCCTGCTGGATCGTGCCGCAGCCCGCGCCGCCGCCGTAACCGATGCGGGAGAAGAACGTCAGGTCGCCCATGCCGGTGTTGCGGGCGACGTGGATCTCGGAGTTGGTCTCGGCGGTGAAGGTGACCAGGCCGTCCACGTCCGCGGGCCTCAGCCCGGCGTCGGCGAGGGCGGCGAGCACGGCCTCGCAGGCGAGTTGGAGTTCGCTGCGTCCGGAGTCCTTGGAGAACTCGGTGGCGCCGATGCCGGCCACGGCGGCGGCCGGGAGGAGCGTGCCGGTGGTCATGGCGTCGCCTCCCCGGGCAGGCGCACGGTCACGGTGCCGGTGACATGGGCGCCGAGGCTGTTGGTTCCCTTGACGGCGATGTCGGCGTGGTGGTCGGCGTCGGACTTCGCGGTGACCGTGCCGGTGAGCACCATGGTGTCGCCGGGGTGGTTGGGGGCGCCGAGCCGGATGCGGATGGCCTTGACGACGGCGGCCGGGCCGGCCCAGTCGGTGACGTAGCGGTCGACCAGGCCGTTGCTGGTCAGGATGTTCATGAAGATGTCCTTGGAGCCGCGTTCGCGGGCGAGTTCGGGGTCGTGGTGCACGTCCTGGTAGTCGCGGCTCGCGAGCGCCGTGGCGACGATCAGGGTGCGCGTCACCGGGATCGTCAGGTCCGGTAGTACGTCGCCGACGGCGACCGCGCCGTAGGTGCGGGTGGCGGGGAGCGCGGGGGTGTCCGGCGGGCGGGTCATGAGGCCACCGCCGCGCCGGTGAGCAGGGCGCCGAGGCGTTCCAGGTCGGCGCCCGCGCCGCCCAGGGTGGTGGAGATCTGCTTGCCCCACAGGAAGTGGCGGTGCACCGGGTAGTCGGTGTCGACGCCGATGCCGCCGTGCACGTGCTGAACGCGGTGGACGGTGTTCAGACCGCCCTCGGTGGCCCACCACTTGGCGACCAGCGCGGCCCGGTCGGCGTCCGCCGCGTCGAACGGTGCCCGCAGCGCGTCCACGGCCTGCCAGAGCGTGACCCGCATCGCGTCGATGTCGATGTAGCAGTCGGCGAGTTGGTGCTGCACGGCCTGGAAGGTGGCCAGCGGGCGGCCGAACTGCAGGCGTTCGCGCAGGTGGTCGGCCGCGTACCGCAGCGCGCCCTCGGCCACGCCCACCTGGACGGCGGCGAGCGCCACGAAGGTGTCACGGACCAGTGCCGCCACGGTGCCGTCGCCGGGGGTGCCCACGGCGACGGCCGGGGCGCCGTCGAGGGTGAGGTGGCCACTCATGTCGTACGTGGTGGTCTCGGCGGGCTCCCAGGTGGTTCCGGGGGCGTCCGGGGCGACCAGGAACAGGCCGGGGCCCGCGTCGGTGGTCGCGGTGACCAGGACGTGCCGGGCACCCTCCGGCGCGGGTACGACGGCTTTGGTGCCGGTCAACCGCCAGCGCGGGCCGTCCTGTGTACCGCCCTGAGTCGTGCCGCCCCGTGCCGTGCCGTCCGCCACCGCCGTCGTCCGGGGCGTGAGCGGATCGGCGGGGCCGAACTCCTCCAGCGCGACGGTCGGCCGTCCCTCGCCGCCCGCGAGGCCCGGCAGCAGCTCCTCCCGCTGTCGCGAGGTGCCGTGCGCGGCGACGGCGAGGCCCCCGACCAGGGCCGGCCACAGCGGCACCGGCGCCACCCTGCGGCCCTGCTCCTGGAGGAGGACGCAGAGTCCCGCCATGCCGAGTCCGGCACCGCCGTCCCGTTCCGGTAGTACGGCGCCGAGCAGTCCGGCCGAGGCCAGGTCGGCCCACAGGCGGGTGTCGGTCCGGGCGGGCGAGGTCTCCACCTCGCGCAGCCGCTCGGGCGTCGCACGGTCGGTGAAGATCTCCCGTGCCAGGTCGCGGACCGCTTCGAGCTCTTCTCCCAGGGAGAAATCCATCAGGGTGCCTCCGTCGGGGCGGGCCGGAACACCGGCAGGGTCGGATCGGGGTCGGCGTCGAGCCAGTCGAGGACCACGGGCATGTCGATCGCGACGTCGTCGGGCGCGACTCCGGTCAGGTTGGTGATGAGGCGGGTGCCCTCGGCGAGTTCGACGACCGCGACGACCAACGGGAAGTGGAAGGCCGGATGGCGCGGGTGGTGGTTGACGACGTAGCTGTACACGTGCCCGCGGCCGGATGCCTCGACGGTGTCCCACTCCAGCGAGTTGCACTCCGGGCAGCAGGGGCCCGGCGGGTGGCGCAGGGTGGAACAGGCGGCGCAGCGCTGGATGAGCAGCCGGTGCCGCTTCGCGCCGTCGAAGAAGAAGGCGTTGTCCCGGTTGACGGCGGGGCGGGGGCGCGGGGCCGGGGCCGGCTCTTCCGCCGCCCCGGAGGCCGGGCGGAACCTGAGGGTGCGCCAGCGCTGGGTGGCGACGGTCTCGCCGTGCTGGTCGGTGTACGTCTTGAGGGTGGTGACGAACCTGCCCGTGCCCAGTCCTGTCCGCTTCTCCGCCGAGATCGACTCCACGCTCTCGCGGACGGCGACATGGTCACCTGGCACCAGCTCCCGCAGGAAGGTGAACTCCGAGTCGGTCGCCACCACGGAGGTGTAGCCGCCCTCGTCGAGCAGGTCGACCAGCTCGTCGAAGCCGTCCCGCCCGGCCGGCGGGGAGACGGTGGCGGCGTAGCCGCGCATCGTCCAGGCCTGGATCATCGAGGCCGGTGCCACCACTCCCCCGCGTCCGGTCGCGCGGGCCGCCTCGGTGTCGGTGTAGACGGGGTTGGTGTCGCCCATCGCCTCCGTCCAGTGCCGGATCATCGGTTGGTTGACCGGGTCCTGGGCCGGTGTGAGGGCACGCAGTTCGCGTCCGGCGAAAGCCTGCAGCCGCTCCTCGTACCTGGTCTCCGGCCGGGTGCCGTCCCGCCCGGTCACGCTCCACGCCCCTTGCGCGGCAGCCCGAGGCCCTGGGTGGCGACCATGTCGCGCAGGATCTCGTTGACGCCGCCGCCGAAGGTGTTCACGATGCCCTGCCGGGAGAGCTGTTCGACCTGCCCGGCGAGGACCGCGCCCGGTGACTCGGGCCGGATGCGGCCTGCGGCACCGAGGATCTGCGTCAGGCCGCGCTGGACGGCGATGTGGGTCTCGGTGCCGTACGCCTTGGCGGCGCCCGCGTCGGCGCCGGTCAGGGTTTCGGCGGCGACGGCGGCGGTCATCTTCCAGTTCATCAGCCGCATCGCCTCCAGCTGGGCGTGGGTGCGGGCGAACTCCTGGCGTACCCAGGGGATGTCGGCCGTGCCGTTCTCCTTCGCCCAGTACAGGACGCGTTCCCAGAGCTGGATCATGCGGCCGCCGAGGGCGGCGAGGCCGATGCGTTCGTGGTTCAGCTGGGCCGTGATCAGCCGCCAGCCGCCGTCCACCTCGCCCACGACGTCACCGGCGGGTACCCGTACGCCGGTGTAGTAGGTCGCGGTGACGACCATGCCGCCCACCGTGCGGATGGGGCTCCAGCTGAAGCCCTCGTCGGTGGTGGGCACGATGAGGATGGAGATGCCCTTGTGCTTGGGGGCGTCCGGGTCGGTGCGGGCGGCGAGCCACACGTAGTCGGCGGTGTTGGCGCCGCTGGTGAAGATCTTGCCGCCGTCCACGACGTACGTGTCGCCGTCCCGCACGGCCCGGGTGGTCAGTGAGGCGAGGTCGGTGCCCGCCTCGGCCTCGGTGTAGCCGATGGCGAACACGATGTCGCCGGAGAGGATGCCGGGCAGGAACCGCCTGCGATGCTCCTCGGACCCGTACGCCATGAGGGTCGGGCCGACCGTGTTGACGGTGACGAAGGGGAAGGGCAGCCCGGCCCGCTGGACCTCGTCGAAGAACACGTACTGGTCCTCGACCGGCCGTCCCTGGCCGCCGTACTCGGTGGGCCAGCCGATGCCCAGCCAGCCGTCCGCGCCGAGCCGTTTGACGACCTCGCGGAACCGGTCGCCGCCGACGCCCTCCTCGCCGACGCGACGGCGTTCGTCCTCGGGCATCAGGCCCGCGAAGTAGTCCCGCAGTTCCCGCCGCAGCTCGCGGTGCGCGGCGCTCTCACGCAGGTGCATGTGTCGTTCTCTCCTCGGTCGTCACCGTCGTCCCCCTCGTCACCCTCGTCGCCGTTCAGGGCAGGAAGCGTCCGCGTCCGCCGGCGAGGAACTCGTCGCGCAGGGCGGCCTTGTCGTCGTCGTTCATCGGCGCGTACGCGGGCCCGCCGCGTCCTGCCCAGCGGTACACGGGGTCGTCGGTGCGCCAGCCGTCGAGCTGCATCTCCTTCTTGCGCAGCTTGTTGGAGCCGGTGGTGGGCAGCGCGTGCGAGACGCGGACGAAGCGCGGCGCGCCCTTGGTGCCCAGATCCTCCTGGCGGGCCAGGAACCCGGGCAGGTCAAGGTCCTCGAAACGGGTGCCGTCGGGGATCTCGACGGCGGCCATGACCTGGTCGCCGGAGCGGGGGTCGGGCACGCCGAAGACGCCGGCGGCGACGACGCCCGGGTGTCTGCGCAGGACGCGTTCGGTGAGCAGCGCGGAGATGTTCTCGCCGTCGACGCGGATCCAGTCCCCCGAGCGGCCCGCGAAGTAGAAGTAGCCGGCCTCGTCCACGTAGCCGAGGTCTCCGGTCCAGTACCAGCCGTGCCGGACGCGTTCGGCGTTCGCCGTCTCGTTGTTGTAGTAGCCCTCGAAGCGGGCGGCGCCCTCGGTGTCGACGATCTCGCCGATGGCCTCCTCCGGGTTGCGCACCCGGCCGTAGGCGTCGAGCAGGGCGGGCGGGCAGGCACGGCGGGTCGTCGGATCGACGATGCGGACGCCCTCGCGGGCGGGCGTCCCGAGGGCGCCCACCGGCCCGTCGGCCACCCGCTTGAGCATCCCGGCGCCCTCGCTGGACCCGTACCCCTCGACGAGACGGCAGCCGAACCGGCTCAGGAAGCGGTCGGCGTCCTCGGGCGAGGCCTCGGTGCCGAAGGCGTGGGTGAGCCGGTTGTCGGCGTCGTCCGGCGTCTCGGGCAGCGCCAGGACGTAACCGATCGCCTTGCCGACGTACGTGAAGTAGGTGGCGCCGTAGTGGCGGACGTCGGGCAGGAATCCGGACGCGGAGAACTTGCGGGTGAGGGCGATGGTGGCGCCCGCGCTGAGGGCCGGCGCCCACAGGGCCATCAGGGCGTTGCCGTGGAACAGCGGCATCGGGCAGTAGCAGGTGTCGGCGCGGGTGATGTCGTACTTGGCACTGTTGGCGGTGCCGAGCGCGGCGAGCCTGCCCTGCGAGCAGATCGCCGCCTTGGACCTGCCGGTCGTGCCGGAGGTCAGCAGGAGCAGCATGGTCGTGGCGGCGGTGACGTCCGGGGCGGCGCGCACGGGCCCCCACCCGGCACGGGTGGCGAGGCCGGTCGCGTACTCCGGGTCGTCGACGACGAGGAAGCGGTCGCGCTTCACACCGACGTCCAGGCCGTCGAGGAGGTCGAGGCCGGCCCGGTCTGTGACGATCAACTGGCATTCGGTGTGGCGCACTTCGCTTTCGAGTTCGGCGCCGCGCCGGGTCGGGTTGATGCCGACGACGGCCGCGCCGGCCAGGGCGGCGGCGCCCAGCCAGAAGACGTACTCGGGCACGTTGTCCAGGAGTACGCCGATGTGGAACGGCCCCTCGGTACGCAGTTCGGCGGCCCGGGCGGCGCGGTCGGCGCTCTCGGCGACAACCTCGTCCCAGGTCCAGGTCCGTTCGCGGGTCAGCAGGCCCGGGTGGTCGTCCCCTGCGCGGGCGAGCAGCAGGTCGGCAATCGTCTGGTGTGGCAACGTCGGTCCCTCTCACCCGGTGGACGGGTCTGCCGATGTCGGTACGGCGACGGGGCGCTGGTGCGCCCGCGGTCCGTCGGTGGTCGTACGGCGCCCCCTCGGGCCACGCCCACCCGGTCCCTCCCGCCGTCGGCGACGCTAGCCGCGGCCGGGGTGCCCCGGCCGGGGTGATCCCGCTGACCGGGAGGGACGTGGGCGCGTGCGGCCGGCGGCGGCCCGGTCGTCAGTCGAAGTTGGCCTGGCCGCCGTCGAGCGGCACCGTGGCGCCCGTCAGATAGCGGGCGTCCGGTCCGCACAGCATCACCACGGCCCGCCCGATGTCCTGTTCGCAGTCGCCGACGTAGCCCAGCGGGATGGTCGCGGTGAACTCGGCGGCCTCGTCGCGGTGGGCGTCCTGCCATTTGGCGTAGGCGGGCGACACGGCGTGCGGGGCGATGGCGTTGACGCGGATCCCGTCGCGGCCCCACTCGTTGGCGGCGGCCCTGGTGAGGGTGCGCAGGGCGGTCTTGGCCGCCGCGTACGCCCCGTAGGTGCTCAGGTCCCAGCGGACCATGGCGGAGGTGACGACGTTGACGATCGCTCCGCCGTTCCGCTTCAGGTACGGGTGCGCGGCGTTCATGAAGGCGAACGCCGCGAACGGCCCGCTCTCGAACCCCTTGCGGAACTGGGCGCCGGTCAGCGACAGGAGGGGGCCGTAGCAGCCGGTGTAGGCGTTGTTGACCAGGATGTCGATGCCGCCGAAGCGTTCGGCGACGGCGTCGACCGTGCCGGGTATGCGGTCCGTGTCCACCACGTCGAGGACGAACGGCTCCGCCTCCGCTCCCCTCGCGCGCAGCATCTCGCAGGTCGTCTCCAACTTGGCCGCGGTTCGCCCGAGTACGGCGACGCGGGCCCCCTCGGAGGCCAGCGCGAGGGCGATGCCCTGGCCCACGCCCTGACCGGCGCCGCTGATGACGGCCACCTTGCCGTCGAGAGGGCGTACGGGGTGGTGCTCGTTCATGGCCGACCCTTCGTTCATGGCCACCTCCTCGCTCAGCTCGGCCGCGGCAGTTGCTTGTTGATGAACAGACCCTCCGCGGTGACGCAGACCCGGCCGCCGGACGTGATCTCGCCGGCCGTGCGGATCCGCGAGCCGTCCACCGAGACCTGCCGTCCGGTGACCGTGAGGGGTTCGAACAGCGGGGTGGGCCGCAGGTAGCGCAGGGTGAGTTCGGCGGTCATCCCGGAGGTGCCCGCCCAGTGGTTGGCCACGCCCAGGGTGTGGTCGAGGAGCAACGCCGAGACGCCTCCGTGCACATGGCCGGGCGGCCCCTGGTAGGGCAGGTCGAGGGTGACGACGCCCTCGATGGAGCGGTCCTCCCGGCCGTGCAGGGTGAGCGGCGGTGCGATGGCGTTCTCCGGGCCGGTGACGGGGTCGTGGCGGGTGACGCCCTCGCCGCGCCACATCTCGGCGAGGCGTTCGGGGACGGTGGGGGCCTTCTCGGTGAGCCGGTCGGTGACGGCGTCGAGGCGTGCGACGATCTCGGTCATGTCGGCGCCGGTTCCGTCGCCGGCCCGCAGCAGGGCGGTGACCAGGCGGCGGGCGGCGGCGACCGCGGCGTCGACGCCGTCGGTGTGGGGCTCGGCCACGAGGCGCGGGCAGGGAGCGGGCACCGGTACTGGGGTGCCTTCGGCGGCGCGGGCGTTCACGGGCGCACCGTCGCCGTCGCGTGGGTGAGCACAGGCGCGTCGTCGCGGTCGGGGCAGGCCGCGTGCAGCAGGAGCCGCTGGGTGCCGTCGTCGGCCGGTGGTCCGTCGCGCCACGCGGACGTCACGATCGACTCGCCGGGGACGAGGGGCCCCGCGAAGCGCACGGTGAGACCGGTGAGGCGGGTGACGTCGCCGCCCAGCATGCCGTCGACCAGGGCCTTGGCGACCAGTCCGTAGGAGGCGAGGCCGTGCAGGATCGGCTGTTCGAAGCCGGCCGAGCGGGCGAAGGCCGGGTCCGCGTGCAGCGGGTTGAGGTCGCCGTTGAGCCGGTACCACAGGGCCTGTTGGGGCGCGGTGGCGGTGCTGAGCACGGTGTCGGCGGGGCGGTCCGGTGCCACCGTCTGCTCCTCGGGGCCGGGGTCGTTGCTGAAGCCTCCCTCGCCGCGGGCCCAGATGCGGGTGGTCGTGGTCCACAGCGGGTCGCCGTCGGCGTCGGTGGCCGCCGACTCCAGTACGACGAGCGCGGCCTTGCCCTTGTCCCACACCTCGACGACGCGGGAGCGCAGGGTCGCGGTGCCCGACGCCGGCAGCGGCCGGTGCACCCGCAGTCCCTGCCCGGCGTGGAGTACGGCGCGCAGGTCGACGTCGACGCCGGGCATCTCCAGACTCGGTGCCGGTGCCTCGCCCGCGGAGACGCCGGTGCCGGCCACCAGGGCGAAGGTCGGCAGCACCACGAGGTCCTTCTCGTAGGTCAGGTGCAGCTCCGGGTCCGCGGCCGCGGCGGCACCGGCGCCCAGGCTCAGGTGGTACAGGAGGACGTCGCGCGTGGTCCAGCGGATCTCGCGGACGGCGGGGCCCGCGCTGAGCGCCTTGTCGCGGTCGATGGGCATGGTCAGCCTTTCCGGGTGGGCTCGGGGTCGCGGGGCAGGCCGAGGAGGCGCTCGCCGATGATGTTCAGCTGGACCTCGGTGGTGCCGCCCGCGATGGACAGACACCGGGAGTTGAGGAACATCCACATGGCGTCGTGGCGTTCGCCCTCGCCGGTGAGCGCGGCGCCGCCCTGCCAGTCCACGCAGGTCTCCCAGACCCGCTGCTGGTCTTCGACGCCGAGCAGTTTGGCGATGGACGCCTCGGCGCCGGGCTGCTGCCCTGAGACGGTGCGCAGCGTGGTGCGCAGGGCGAGGAGGGCGCCGGACTGGGCGTCGCAGAGGTGGCCGCCGAGAGTGGTGAGGCGTTCCTCGTCCAGGCCGTCGGATGCGGCGGCGATCTCCAGCAGGGTCTCGGCGCCGGAGCCGACCGCGTCGTGGGAGAGGGCGACGCGTTCGTTGGCGAGGGTGGTGCGGGCGAGTTTCCAGCCGTCGCCGGGCGCGCCGACGAGCAGCTCGTCGGGGACGAACACGTCGTCGAGGAAGACCTCGTTGAACTCGGACTCACCGGTGATCTGCCGCAGCGGCCGGATGTCCAGGCCGGGGCTGGTCATGTCGAGGAGGAAGTAGGAGATGCCCTTGTGCTTGGGCACGGTGGTGTCGGTGCGGGCGAGCAGGACGCCCCAGTGGGCGTCGCGGGCCATGGACGTCCACACCTTCTGGCCGGTGATCCGCCAGCCGCCGTCCACCTTCTCGGCGCGGGTGGTGAGACCGGCGAGGTCGGAGCCAGCGCCCGGTTCGCTGAACAGCTGGCACCAGGCGATGTCGCCGCGCAGGCTCGGGGCGAGGAACCGCTCGCGCTGGGCGTCGTCGCCGTGGGCGATGAGCGTGGGCACCACCCAGCCGCCGATGATCATGTCGACGGGGGTGAGATCTGCGGCCTCCAGTTCCTCGGCGATGACGAGCTGGGTCACCGGGTCGGCGCCCTTCCCCCAGGGGGCGGGCAGGTGCGGCGCGGTGTAGCCGTGGTCGGCGAGGTGGGTGAGCCGGTCCGTGCCGTCGAGGGCGGCTGCCTCCCGCAGTTCGGCGCGGATGCCCTCGCGCACGGTCTCGGCCTCGGGCGGCAGTTCGACGCCGAGCCTGCGCCGGGTGCCGTCCAGGGCGATACGGGCGACGCGGCGGCGCCAGGCGCTGGTGGGGCCGAGGGTGACGCGCAGGGTCTGGGCTCGGCGCAGCGCGAGGTGCGCGTCGTGTTCCCAGGTGAATCCGATGCCGCCGAGTACCTGGACGCAGTCCTTGGCGGTGACGAACGCGGCCTCGACGGCGACGGCACCGGCGAGGGCGGCGGCCAGCGCGGCCTCGCCGGGGCTCGCGCCGCCCGGGTCGCCCGCGCGGGCCGCGTCCCAGGCGCAGGCGCGGGCCTGCTCGGCCTGCGCGAGCATGCGGGCACAGCGGTGCTTGACGCCCTGGAACTGGCCGACGGGACGCCCGAACTGCTCCCGCACCCGGGCGTAGCCTGCCGCGGTGGTCACACAGCGGTCGGCGATGCCGGAGGCCTCGGCGGCGAACAGGGTCGCGGCCAGGTCCCGTGGGCGCCCGGGGTCGAGGTCGAGGAGGTCGGCGGCCGGGACGGGCACCGAGCGCGCGGTCACCCGGGAGGAGCGGCGGGTGAGGTCGTGGCTGCGCACGTCGGTGGTGTCCACGGCTGCGCGGGGCAGCACGAGCCAGGTGGTGCGGCCCCCGTCAGCAGCGGGGAGGACGAACACGTCGGCGAGGTGGCCGCCGACGACGAGTTCGGAGGTCCCGGTGAGCGTGGCCGTACCGTCGGCGGCCCGGGTCAGGGCGAGGGTGCCGGGGCCAAGCGCGACCGCGCCGACGGAGGTGCCGGAGGCGAGCGCGGCGAGGCGGGTGCGGTGTCCGGCGGCGTGCAGTACGGCGGAGGCGAGCGTCGTCGGCAGGAAGGGTCCGGGCGCCATGGCCCGCCCCAGTTCCTCGGTGACGACGGCGAGTTCGACCAGGCCGTACCCGGCGCCGCCCGCGTCCTCCGGCAGGTGCAGTCCGAGCAGCCCCTGCTCGGCGAGGCCGTTGAAGTGTTCGGGGAGGATCTCCTTGTCGGCGTCGGCCGCCGCGCGGAGGGTCTCCTCGGTGATGTGCCGGTTCGCGAAGGCGCGTACGGCGTCGCGCAGGTCGCGGTGCTCCTGGGTGAGCCCGATGGTCATGGCGGCTCCTCAGACGCGTTCGATGACGGTGGCGGTCGAGTGCGCCCCGCCGGCGCACATGGTGATCAGCGCGGTGGACTTGCCGGTGCGCTCCAGTTCGTGCAGGGCCTGGGTGACGAGCCGGGCCCCGGTGGAGCCGACGGCGTGACCGAGAGCGATGGCGCCGCCATTGACGTTGACCTTGTCCATGTCGGCCTTGTGGACCTGGGCCCAGGACAGGACGACGGAGGCGAAGGCCTCGTTGATCTCGACGAGGTCGATGTCGCCGAGGGTCATGCCGGCGGTGCGCAGCACCCGTTCGGTCGCGGCGACGGGCCCGTCCAGGTGGTAGTAGGGGTCGGAGCCGACCATGGTGGAGGCCACGATCCGGGCGCGCGGGCGCAGCCCTTCGCGGGCGGCGCGCTCCCGGCTCATCAGCAGGACGGCGGCGGCGCCGTCGCTGATCTGGGAGCTGTTGCCCGCGGTGTGGATGCCGTCGGGCAGGACCGGCTTGAGGGCGGCCAGTGCCTCGGGGGTGGTGTCGCGCAGGCCCTGGTCGCGGGTGACGAGGGCGGTCTCACCGGTGGGCCCCTCGGCCCCGGCCACGGGAGCCTCGACGCCGATGATCTGCCGGTCGAAGCGGCCTTCCGCCCAGGCCCGGGCGGCCTTGCTCTGGGAGGCGAGGCCGAGGGCGTCCGCGTCGGCCCGGGTGATGCCCCGGTGCCGTGCGATGCGCTCGGCGGCGGTGAACTGGTCAGGCATGTCCAGGGACCAGCTCTCCGGCACGGGGACGCCGGTGTCCGGGGTGAGGGCCTTGCCGAGGAAGACCCGGCTCATCGACTCGACGCCGCAGCCGATGCCGGTCTCGATCGCACCGGAGGCGATCAGTCCGGCGACCAGGTGCACGGCCTGCTGGGACGATCCGCAGGCGCAGTCGATGGTGGTGCAGGCGGTGGTGTGCGGGAGCCCGGTGTGCAGCCAGGCGTTGCGCGTGACGTTGTTGGACTGCTCACCGGCCTGGGTGACACAGCCCCCGATGACCTGCTCCACGGTGTCGGGTGCGATGCCGGCCCGCTCCACGAGGCCCTTCTGGGCGAGCCCGAGGAGCTCCGCCGGGTGGAGCCCGGACAGGACACCGCGGCGCCGGCCGACCGGTGTCCGCGCGGCTTCGACGATGACGGCCTCGGTCATGGCTCTCCGTATGAGGTGAGGGGGCGTGGGGGCCCGGGACGGACTGACTGGTGCTGCTACGGAAAAACTAGAATTCGTTCTCGAAATGAGCAAGGTCCAGTCCCGCTCAGTGGCCGACGGCGCTCGGCCACGCGTTCTCGGGTGCCGTCAGATGTGTGACCCGCCGTCCACCCGCATCTCGGCCCCGGTGAGGTATCCCGCGTCGCGGGACGCCGCGAAGGCGATCACCCCGGCGATCTGCTCGGGCTCGGCGGCGCCGAACGGGGAGCGGATCCGCCCGTAGTACGAGGCGTCCAGCTCGGGCGGCAGCACGTGCGGCCCGGCCAGCGGCGTGGCGACCGAGCCGGGCGAGACGGGCACGACGCGGATGCCGCGGTGGGCGACCTCGGCGGCCAGGGACAGCGAGAAGCCGAGGACGGCGCCCTTGGAGGCGGCGTAGGCGGTCATGTACGGGTTCCCGTGCGAGGCGGCCGACGAGGCGACGTTGACGACGACGCCGGTGCGGTCCGGCAGCAGGGGCAGGGCCTCCCGGCAGAACAGGGCGGTGCCGACGGCGTTGACCGTGAAGAGTTGCTGCAGGTCGGCGACGGTCAGCCGGTCGATCGGCGTGGTGCGGTGGATGCCGGCGACGTTCACCAGGACGTCGAGGCCGCCGAGTTCGCCGGCCGCCGCCCGTACGGCCGCCACGACCGCGTCCTCGTCGGCGACGTCGGCGACCCGGGTCGTGATCCGCCCGGGACCGGAGGCCGCGGCGGCCGTCCTGGCCAGGCCCTCGCCGGACAGGTCGACGGCGAAGACCGCCGCGCCCTCGGCGACCAGGCGCAGCGCGGTGGCCCGCCCGATGCCGGATCCCGCCCCGGTGAGCAGGACCTTCGTACCCTCGAAGCGGTTCATCGCGGCTCCTCTTCGCTCCGTGTGCCGACGGACAGGGCGGCGGACTGTACGCCCGCCGGCCGGGACGGCCGGGGGTCGGTCCCACCGACCGGGACCGCCCCTCGCGCGGCCCCGGACCACCGGTACCGGTCAGTGGGACTCACCGCCGTGGCCCCGGGTGTCCGCGCCTACCGTCCGGACCGTGGAGATCACGCGTCCTGAGGGGATGAGAGCAACGTGAGCGCAGTCGAGTCAGCACACGACGACGTCAGGGCCATCGAGGCGGCCGCGGCACCGACCCGCTTCGCGCGCGGCTGGCACTGCCTGGGCCTCGCCGAGAAGTACAAGGACGGCAAGCCGCACGCGGTGACGGCCTTCGGCCAGAAGCTCGTGGTGTTCCAGGCCGGTGACGGCACGCTCAACGTCCTGGACGCCTACTGCCGGCACATGGGCGGCGACCTCTCCCAGGGCACGGTCAAGGGCGACCAGGTGGCCTGCCCCTTCCACGACTGGCGCTGGGGCGGCGACGGCCGCTGCAAGCAGATCCCGTACTCCAAGCGGGTCCCGCTGCGGGCCCGTACGGCGGCCTGGCCGACCCTGGACCAGGACGGCATGCTGTTCGTCTGGAACGACCCGGAGGGCAACCCGCCTCCCCCGGACGTGACCGTCCCCCGCATCGAGGGTGCCACGAGCGACGAGTGGACCGACTGGCTCTGGTACGAGACCGTGGTCGACGCCAACTGCCGTGAAGTCGTCGACAACGTCGTGGACATGGCCCACTTCTTCTACGTCCACTACTCCTTCCCGACGTACTTCGAGAACGTCTTCGAGGGGCACACCGCCACCCAGTACATGCGCGGCACCGGCCGCCCCGACGCGCGCCCGCAGGAACAGGACGGCAAGCCCAGGACCACCGGCAGCAACTCGGTGGCCTCGTACCACGGCCCGTCCTTCATGATCGACGACCTCACCTACCACTACGAGGACGCCGACGACGTGCGCTCGGTCCTGATCAACTGCCACTACCCGGTGGACGCGAACCGCTTCGTGCTCCAGTACGGCATCGTCGTCAAGCGCTCGGCCTCCCTGTCGGGCGAGGCCGCCGACGAACTCGCTTCGGGCATGGGGCAGTTCATCAAACTCGGCTTCGAGCAGGACATCGAGATCTGGAAGAACAAGACGCGCATCGACAACCCGCTGCTGTGCGAGGAGGACGGCCCGGTGTACCAACTCCGACGCTGGTACGAGCAGTTCTACGTCGACGCGGCCGACGTGACGCCGGAGATGACCGACCGCTTCGAGTTCGAGCTGGACACCACGCGGCCCGTCGAGGCGTGGCAGCGGGAGGTCGAGGCCAACCTCGCCCGCAAGGCCGCCGTCGCCGAGGGCCGGCCGGTCTGATGCGAACCGGACACCGGATCGACGCCCGCATCGACAACCGGCTCGACACCCGGCGCGCCGACGGGGTGCCGATGCGGCCGCTGGCCTGCGAGCGGTGCGCCGCCGAGGTGTTGGTGCGCAAGAGCAGCTGGCAGCAGACGAGTGTGCAGTGGAACGCGCGAGCCACGGCGGCCTGCGCGGAGCGGGACGCGGCCGACGGGACCGGCGGGGCCGAGGGCGCCTTCGAGGGCTGCCGGTCCCTGCGCGACACGATCCGCGAGGCGGCGCTGCGCGGCCGGATCGAGGTCGTGGATCCGGCGGGCCCCGCCACCGGAACAGATTCCTTGCCCGACCACCCGGCCTGAGCCCGCCCCCGGACCGTCCGCCGGGACACATCCCCCGGGCCCGGCGGACACAACGGTGAGGGCCGGGTCGCGCCAACCCCCCCGGGGGGGGGGCCGCCCCGGGGGGGGGGGGGGGGCCCCCCCCCCCCGCCGCCCCCGCCCCCCCCCCGCGCCCCCTTAAGAGGCCGGACCCCGCGTGCGATCCCCGTGGGT
>NZ_JBHXNW010000063.1:0-13502 GCF_042717365.1 Streptomyces sp. NPDC058534 | reverse complement strand
GCGCGTACCCGGCCTCACCGCGTTCAGGGGGCGGACCGAAGCCCCGCCGCTGCCGCCGCACCCGCCCGGCGACCGAAGAACGTGCCGTCACCGAGCGACGTACCGCTGACGTATCCCTCGCCGTGGATGCCGGAGGCCGCCCGCCCCGCGGCGAACAGGCCGGGCAGGACAGTCCCGGACACGTCGAGCACCGCGCCGTCCACGGTGGTACGGAGCCCGCCGAGGGTGAACCCGGCGACGCCCGTCCCCGCTCCCGCGCTCGGCCGGCCGCCCTGGTGGAAACCGGCCCTGGGGTCGATCGCCGCGAACGGGCCCTTCAACGGGCGGAGCCAGTGGGCGTCCTTGTGGAAGTACGGGTCCTGCCCGCGCGCCGCGTGCGTGTTGTAGGTGCCGACGGTCGACTCCAGGGCGCCCGGCGGCATGCCGAGTTCACCCTCCAGCTCGCCCAGGGTCTCGGACACGAACCGGGGGACGACGCCCCAGCGTTCGCGCTCGGGCACCGCCTCGAAGCCCTCCTCGTCGACGATCACCCAGTAGGGTGCGGGCTGGGTCAGCACGGCGGCCACGCTGAACAGGCCCGGATAGACATCCTCGTTGACGAAACGCCGGCCGTGGGCGTTGACCAGCATGCCTCGCACTGCCAGCGCGGGCAGCGCGGTGAGAGCCAGCTCGACCACGCCCATCCGCCGGGTCGCGGCACCGAGGGCGGCGGCCATCCGGATGCCGCTGCCGTCGTCGAGACCGTCGCTGACCCTGCCGTGGGCGAGGAGGTGCGGGGCGTGGTCGGCGAGCATCTCCTCGTTGTCGGCGAAGCCCCCGGTGGTGAGCACCACTGCCCCGCGCGCCCGGTACGCCAGGTCCTCGCCGTGCCGGCGGGCGGTGACGCCCACAACGCGGCCGGTGTCGTCCACGATCAGGGCGGTGGCCAGGGTGTCGGCGTGGGTCACCGCGCCGGGGGCCCCCCGCGGGGGGGCCCCCCCGTTCTGGAAAGCGGTGCGTCTCAGACGTTGAACCCGAGCGCCCGCAGCTGCTCGCGGCCGTCGTCCGTGATCTTGTCCGGGCCCCACGGCGGCATCCAGACCCAGTTGATGCGCAGCTCGTTGACGAGGCCGTCCGTGGCGGACTTGGCCTGGTCCTCGATCACGTCCGTCAGCGGGCAGGCCGCCGACGTCAGGGTCATGTCGATGGTCGCGATGTTCGCGTCGTCGATGTGGACGCCGTAGATCAGGCCCAGGTTGACGACGTCGATGCCCAGCTCGGGGTCCACCACGTCCAGCAGGGCCTCGCGGACCTCCTCCTCGGAGGCCGGCTTCATTTCCACGGTCTCACTCATGCCGTCGTCTCCTTCTCGGCGTCGGCGCCGTCCAGCGCCTGGGCCGTCGCGTCCTTCCAGGCCATCCAGCTCAGCAGGGCGCACTTGACCCGGGCCGGGTACTTCGAGACCCCGGCGAACGCGACCGCGTCCTCCAGGATCTCCTCCATCTCGTCGTCGGGCTCGATCCTGCCCTTGGACTGCATCAGCTCCAGGAAGGTCTCCTGGATCCGCCGCGCCTGGGCGAGGTCCTTGCCGACCAGCAGGTCGTTCAGCACGGAGGCGCTCGCCTGGCTGATCGAGCAGCCCTGGCCCTCGTAGCTGACGTCGCTGATCGTCGTGCCGTCGTACTTCACGCGCAGCGTGATCTCGTCACCGCAGGTGGGGTTGACGTGGTGGACCTCGGCGTCGCCATCCCGCAAGCCCCGCCCGTGCGGGTGCTTGTAGTGGTCCAGGATGACTTCCTGGTACATGGAGTCCAGCTTCATGCTCTTCGCTCGTCCCGTCAGCCGAAGAAGTTCCGTACGTGCTCCAGGCCGTCGACCAGCGCGTCTATCTCGGCCGGCGTGGAGTACAGATAGAACGACGCTCGCGTGGTCGCAGGAATTCCGTACCGCAGGCAGACGGGGCGGGCGCAGTGGTGGCCGACCCGGACCGCGATGCCCTGTTCGTCGAGGACCTGGCCCACGTCGTGCGGATGGATGTCGCCGAGCGTGAAACTGATCGCCGCGCCGCGCTCCTCGGCCGTGGTGGGGCCGATGATGCGCAGGTCGGGGACGTCCAGCAACCGCTTGACCGCGTACTCGGTCAGCGCGTGCTCGTGCGCGAGGATCTTGTCCATGCCGATCGAGTTGAGGTAGTCGATCGCCGCGCCCAGACCGACCGCCTGCGCGACCGGGGGCGTGCCCGCCTCGAACTTGTGCGGCGCCGGGGCGTACGTGGAGGAGTGCATCGAGACGGTCTCGATCATCTCGCCGCCGCCGAGGAACGGCGGGAGGTCCTCCAGCAGCTCCTGGCGGCCCCACAGGACGCCGATGCCGGTCGGGCCGCACATCTTGTGGCCGGTGAAGGCGACGAAGTCGGCCTGGAGGGCCTGCACGTCCAGCGGCATGTGCGGCGCGGCCTGGGAGGCGTCGATGCACACGAGCGCGCCGACCTCCTGGGCGCGGCGCACGATCGCCTCGACCGGGTTCTGGGTGCCCAGGATGTTGGAGACCAGCACGAAGGAGACGATCTTCGTCTTCTCGGTGATGACCTCGTCGATGTTGGACAGGTCGAGGCGGCCGTCGTCGGTCAGGCCGAACCAGCGGAGCTTCGCGCCGGTGCGCTGCGCGAGCAGCTGCCACGGCACGATGTTGGAGTGGTGCTCCATCTCCGTGATGACGATCTCGGTCTCGTGGTCCACGCGGTACGGGTCGTCGGCCCAGCCCAGCATGTTGGCGACGAGGTTCAGGGACTCCGAGGCGTTCTTGGTGAAGATCACCTCGTCCCGGGAGGGCGCGTTGATGAACTCCGCGACCTTGTCGCGCGCGCCCTCGTACAGCGCCGTGGCCTCTTCGGCGAGGACGTGCACGCCGCGGTGGACGTTGGCGTTGTAGCGCTCGTAGTACTCGCTGAGCGCGTCCAGCACCTGTCGCGGCTTCTGACTGGTCGCCGCGTTGTCCAGGTACACGAGCTTGTGCCCGTCGTGGACCTGGCGGTCCAGGATGGGGAAGTCCTTGCGGATCGCCTCAGTGTCGAGGAGGCCCGGCAGCTGTGTCACTCGGATGCGCCACCCTTCGTGTATGCCTCGTAGCCCTCGGCCTCCAGCTTGTCGGCCAGCTCGGCGCCGCCCGACTCGGCGATGCGGCCGTTCGCGAAGACGTGGACCTGGTCGGGCTTGATGTAGCGCAGGATGCGCGTGTAGTGGGTGATCAGCAGGGTGCCGACCTCACCGGTCTCGCGGACGCGGTTGACGCCCTCGGAGACGACGCGCAGGGCGTCGACGTCGAGGCCGGAGTCGGTCTCGTCGAGGATCGCGATCCTCGGCTTGAGCAGCTCCAGCTGGAGGATCTCGTGGCGCTTCTTCTCACCGCCGGAGAAGCCCTCGTTGACGTTGCGCTCGGCGAAGGCGGGGTCCATGTTGAGGTTCTGCATGGCCTCCTTGACCTCCTTCACCCAGGTGCGCAGCTTGGGGGCCTCGCCGCGGACGGCGGTGGCGGAGGTGCGCAGGAAGTTGGAGACCGAGACGCCGGGGACCTCGACCGGGTACTGCATGGCGAGGAACAGGCCGGCGCGGGCGCGCTCGTCGACGGACATCTCCAGGACGTCCTCGCCGTCGAGCAGGACGGTGCCGCTGGTGATCGTGTACTTGGGGTGACCCGCGAGGGAGTAGGCGAGGGTCGACTTGCCGGAGCCGTTCGGGCCCATGATGGCGTGCGTCTCGCCCTGCTTCACGGTGAGGTCGACGCCCTTGAGGATCTCCTTCGTGGCGTTGTCGGCCTCGACGGTGACGTGCAGGTCTCGGATTTCAAGCGTTGCCATGGGTGCCTCAGGACTCCTGGGTGAGGGAGACGAGCACGTCGTCCCCTTCGATCTTTACGGGGTAAACGGGGACGGGGCGCGTCGCCGGAAGACTGTCGGGCTTGCCGGAACGGAGGTCGAAGCGCGAGCCGTGCAGCCAGCACTCGATGTGGCAGTCGTCGACCTCGCCCTCGGCGAGGGAGACGTTCGCGTGCGAGCAGACGTCGTGGATCGCGAACAGCTCGCCCTCGGTGTGCACGACGGAGATCGGCGTGCCGTCGAGTTCCACCCTCTTGGGGGTGTCCTCCTCCAGCTCGTCCGCTCCGCAGACGCGTACGAAGGTCATGCGACCGACGCCTCCAGCTCTTCCTCGATCTTGGCGATCAGGCGCTCCTCGATGTCCGGGACACCGATCTGCTGGACCAGTTCGGCGAAGAAGCCGCGGACCACCAGGCGGCGGGCGTCGATCTCGGGGATGCCGCGCGCCATCAGGTAGAAGAGCTGCTCGTCGTCGAAGCGGCCGGTGGCGGAGGCGTGGCCGGCGCCGACGATCTCGCCGGTCTCGATCTCCAGGTTGGGCACCGAGTCGACCCGCGCGCCGTCCGTGAGGACGAGGTTGCGGTTCATCTCGTAGGTGTCGGTGCCCTCGGCCGCGGCCTCGATGAGCACGTCGCCGATCCAGACCGCGTGCGCGTCGTCGCCCTGGAGCGCGCCCTTGTAGGCGACGTTGGACTTGCAGTGCGGCACGTTGTGGTCGACCAGGAGGCGGTGCTCCTGGTGCTGGCCGGCGTCGGTGAAGTACAGGCCGAACAGCTCGGCCTCGCCGCCGGGGCCGGAGTAGGCGACGCGCGGGTGCAGCCGGACCAGGTCGCCGCCGAAGGTGACGACGAACGACTTGAAGCCGGCGTCCCGGCCGATCAGCGCGTTGTGCTGACCGACATGCACGGCCTTGTCGTCCCAGTCCTGGACGGAGACGACGGTCAGCTTGGCGCCGTCGCCCAGGACGTAGTCGACGTTGGCGGCGAGCACCGCGTCACCGGTGTGGTCGATGACGACCACGGCCTCGGCGAAGGCGCCCAGCTCGACGACCTGGTGGGCGTAGGCGGTGCCGCCCTCGCCGTGCACGGCGATGCGGATCGGCTCGGTGAGGACCGTCTCCTTGGGGACGGTGATCACGCCGGCCTTCTCGAACGCCGAGTACGCCTGGGCGGCGATCCGGTCCACCGGGGTGCCCGCCCGGCCGATGCGCGCGTCGTCGCGGCCGACGGTCTCGACGACCACGCCCTCGGGCGCGTCGACGTCGACCTTCACGCCGTCGCCGGTGGCGACCGCGGTGCCGTCGTGCAGCCCGCGCAGTCGCTCCAGCGGCGTGAACCGCCACTCCTCCTCGCGGCCGTGGGGGACCGGGAAGTCCGCCACGTCGAAGGACGCGGGCGCGCTCATGCGCGTGGCGACGGTCGACTCGGCGGCCACCGCGATCTGGCCCGCGGTGGTGGACCCCACGGGGATGTTCTGAGCCTCAGCCATGGCTGTCGGTCTGCTCTCTTCCTGCGTCAAGAAATCGGGGAGTGCTGCGAAGGACGGGCCTCAGCCGACCGCGCCTTCCATCTGCAGCTCGATCAGCCGGTTGAGTTCGAGGGCGTACTCCATGGGCAGCTCCTTCGCGATCGGCTCGACGAAGCCGCGCACGATCATCGCCATCGCCTCGAACTCGGTGAGACCGCGGCTCATCAGGTAGAAGAGCTGGTCCTCGGAGACCTTGGAGACGGTCGCCTCGTGGCCCATGGACACGTCGTCCTCGCGGACGTCCACGTACGGGTACGTGTCCGAGCGGGAGATGGTGTCGACGAGCAGCGCGTCGCACAGCACGTTCGACTTCGATCCGGCCGCGCCCTCGCCGATCTCGACCAGGCCGCGGTAGGACGTACGGCCGCCGCCGCGCGCCACGGACTTCGAGACGATGTTGGAGGACGTGTTCGGCGCCATGTGGACCATCTTGGAGCCGGCGTCCTGGTGCTGGCCCTCGCCCGCGAAGGCGATGGACAGGGTCTCGCCCTTGGCGTGCTCGCCCATCAGGTAGACGGCGGGGTACTTCATCGTCACCTTGGAGCCGATGTTGCCGTCGATCCACTCCATGGTCGCGCCCTCGTACGCCACGGCGCGCTTGGTGACCAGGTTGTAGACGTTGTTCGACCAGTTCTGGATGGTCGTGTAGCGGCAGCGGGCGTTCTTCTTGACGATGATCTCGACCACGGCGGAGTGCAGCGAGTCGCTCTTGTAGATCGGCGCGGTGCAGCCCTCGACGTAGTGCACGTAGGCACCCTCGTCGACGATGATCAGGGTCCGCTCGAACTGGCCCATGTTCTCCGTGTTGATACGGAAGTAGGCCTGGAGCGGGATCTCGACGTGCACGCCCTTCGGCACGTAGATGAAGGAGCCGCCGGACCACACCGCGCTGTTCAGCGAGGCGAACTTGTTGTCGCCGACGGGGATGACGGTGCCGAAGTACTCCTTGAAGAGCTCCGGGTGCTCCTTCAGGGCCGTGTCGGTGTCCAGGAAGATGACGCCCTGCTCCTCCAGGTCCTCGCGGATCTGGTGGTAGACGACCTCCGACTCGTACTGCGCGGCGAC
The DNA here is from genome assembly GCF_042717365.1 of Streptomyces sp. NPDC058534. Classification (NCBI taxonomy): domain Bacteria; kingdom Bacillati; phylum Actinomycetota; class Actinomycetes; order Kitasatosporales; family Streptomycetaceae; genus Streptomyces; species Streptomyces sp. NPDC058534. Next base: position 7,057 of record NZ_JBHXNW010000063.1, on the reverse strand, counting down.
ACCGGCGACGAGGCGCTGCTTCTCCGCCTCCGGGATGCCGAGCTTGTCGTAGGTGTTCTTGATGTCCTCGGGCAGGTCCTCCCAGGACTCCGCCTGCTTCTCCGTGGAGCGCACGAAGTACTTGATGTTGTCGAAGTCGATGCCCGACAGGTCCGAGCCCCAGTTCGGCATGGGCTTCTTCTCGAAGAGGCGCAGGCCCTTGAGGCGGAGCTTGGTCATCCACTCCGGCTCGTTCTTCTTCGCGGAGATGTCGCGGACGACGTCCTCGTTGATGCCGCGCTTGGCAGAGGCGCCGGCCGTGTCGGAGTCGGCCCAGCCGTATTCGTACTTGCCCAGGCCCTCGAGCTCGGGGTGGGCAGTCTCCGTGGGGAGAGTCATGCGGGGTTCCTCCCGGCCGTGCTTGCGGATGCGTTAGCGGTGTTCGTGGACGCGTGCGCCGTGGGCGGCGCGTGCGAGGTCTTCGGAATGAACGTGGTGCAGACCCCGTCGCCGTGCGCGATGGTCGCGAGCCGCTGTACATGCGTACCGAGCAGCTCGGCGAAAAATTCCGTCTCCGCCTCGCACAGCTGCGGAAACTGCTCTGCGACGTGGGCGACCGGGCAGTGGTGCTGGCACAGCTGCTCGCCCTGCTGGGGGTGGGGTGCGCTCCGCGCCGTAGCAGCGTACCCGTCCGCGCTCAGGGCCCTGGCCAGCGCTTCGGTGCGCTTCTCGGGCGGGGCGGACTCGACCGCCTCGCGGTACGCGCCGCCCTGGGCGGCGATCCGGGCCCGGGCGAAGGCGGCGATCGCCTGCTCCCCGCCCTCCCGCTCCGCGATCCAGCGCAGGGCGTCCGCGGCCAGCTTGTCGTACGACTGGTCGAAGGCGTCGCGGCCGCAGTCGGTGAGCGCGAAGACCTTGGCGGGACGTCCGCGCGTGCGCGTGCCGTAGACCCGCTGCTCGCGTGCCTCGACCACGTCGTCGGCGACCAGGGCGTCGAGGTGGCGCCGTACCGCCGCCTGGGTGAGGCCCAGACGCCCGGCGAGCTCGGCGACCGTCGACGGCCCGTGGTCCAGGATGGAGCGCGCGACGCGGTTGCGGGTGGACCGCTCACCGGTCGCGAGTTCCTCCTGCGGAGCCTCGCCAACGTTTTTCACAACGCCATTGTTGCGTAATTCCTCGGAGACGGGCAAGCCGGGTCCGGATCTTCGGACGGTGCCCTGCGTCACTTAGGTATACCTAATCCGACCTGCGGAAACGATCTTTGATCGATCAATCCGGTGGCGGCCCGGGCGGGCCTGCGGGACACTCCCCGGCATGCCCACACCCCCTCCGACCGGCCCACTCGTCACCCGCGGCACGATCGCCGCGGGGCTGCGCGAACTGGGTGTGCGGACCGGCGACACCCTCCTCGCGCACACCTCCCTCAGCTCACTCGGCTGGGTCTGCGGAGGGCCCGTCGCGGTGGTCCAGGGACTGCTCGACGCCCTCGGCCCGGTCGGCACGCTGGTGGTCCCGACCCAGACCGGCGACCTCTCCGACCCGGCCCTGTGGACCAGCCCCCCGGTGCCCGAGGAGTGGTGGGACACCGTGCGTGCCGCGACGCCCCCCTACGACCCGCTGATCACGCCCTCGCGCGGCGTCGGGGTGATCCCCGAGACCGTACGCACCTGGCCGTGCGCCCGGCGCAGCGCGCATCCGCAGACCTCGTTCGCGGCCCTCGGGGCGCGCGCCGCCGAGGTGGTCGAGGGGCACGCGACCGACTGCCGGCTCGGCGAGCGCAGTCCGCTGGCCACGCTGGAGCGGCTCGGCGCCCGGGTCCTGCTGCTCGGCGCGGGCTACGAGGCGTGCACCGCGTTCCACCTCGCCGAGTACCGGATCCCCTCCCCGCTGGTGGAGGTGGGGCGCCCGGGGCCGGTGGGCTGGGAACGGGTGACCGAGGTGTCGATCACGTCGGACCGCTTCGACGAACTCGGCCACGACTTCGAACGGGACCGGCCGGTCGTCCGCGGGGGCATCGGCGCGGCCCCCGCACGGCTGTTCCCACTGCCGGACGCGGTCGCCTACGCCGAGCGGTGGCTCCCCATGCACCGCCCCCGCGACTGACGGCCCGGCCGCGCAGGCGGCCCGCGACCCACGGGCCCGGCGGCGAACGCTGACGCCCACGGGCCGGACCCCGGCAACCTCGCGCAGCGAGAATCTCGGACCGTGCCGCGGCCGAACGGGTTGGCGCGTCGTGCGCCGCCCCCGCCGGGTGGCATCCCGTGCTCCGGAACACACCACCCGCGACTGACGGCCCCGGGCCCGAGCACCGCGGCGGGCCCGCAGCCCGGCGGACCGGCCGCGCGGACGGCCGGGACGCGATCTGGTGGGCGCCTCGCGCGCGGCGCAGCACCGGGTGGCGCCCCACGCTCCGGAACGCACCGCCCCCGCCCCGTGCGGGGGAGATCCCGCACCCCCGCGCCCGGGCGCTCCGCCGTCTACCTAGACTCGTGACCCATGCGAAGCGAGCCCGTGGTCCAGGTGCAGGCCCTGGTGAAGCGGTACGGCACGAAGACCGCGGTGGACGGCCTGGACCTGGTGGCCGGGGCGGGAGTCACCGCCGTGCTCGGTCCCAACGGGGCGGGCAAGTCGACGACCGTCGAGACCTGTGAGGGATACCGCAGGCCGGACTCCGGGACGGTGCGCGTCCTGGGCCTCGACCCGGCGGGGCAGGGCGCCGAGCTGCGGCCCCGGATCGGCGTGATGCTCCAGTCCGGCGGCGTCTACTCCGGAGCCCGGGCCGACGAGATGCTGCGCCACGTCGCGAGACTGCACGCCCATCCGCTGGACGTCGACGCGCTGATCGAGCGGCTCGGCCTGGGTTCGTGCGGCCGGACCACGTACCGCAGGCTCTCCGGCGGGCAGCAGCAGCGGCTCGCCCTGGCGATGGCGGTGGTCGGGCGTCCGGAGCTGGTGTTCCTGGACGAGCCGACGGCCGGGCTCGATCCCCAGGCCCGCCGCGCCACCTGGGACCTCGTGCGGGAGCTGCGGAGCGACGGCGTCTCCGTCATCCTCACCACCCACCACATGGACGAGGCCGAGCAGCTGGCCGACGACGTCGCCATCATCGACGCGGGCCGGGTCATCGCCCAGGGCTCGCCCGAGGAGCTGTGCCGCGGCGGCGCCGAGAACACCCTGCGGTTCACCGGCCGGCCGGGACTGGACGTGGCGTCCCTGCTCAAGGCGCTGCCCCCGGACTCGGCGGCGGCGGAGCTGACGCCGGGCTCCTACCGCGTCATCGGCAAGGTCGACCCGCAACTGCTCGCGACGGTGACCTCCTGGTGCGCCCAGCACGGGGTGATGCCGGACCGCATCTCGGTGGAGCGGCACACCCTGGAGGACGTCTTTCTGGAGCTCACGGGCAAGGAGTTGCGCTCATGATTCGGGTCCGCACAGGGATCGGCCGGGGGTCCGGGGGTCGTCCCCCGGGAAGACACAGCCTGGAGCTCACGGGCAAGGAGTTGCGCTCATGATTCGGGTCCGCACAGGGATCGGCCGGGGGTCCGGCCCGCGGCGAAGCCGCAGTCAGACGCAGTGCCCCCCGGGAAGACACAGCCTGGAGCTGACCGGCAAGGAGTTGCGCGGGTGACCACGACGACCAGTACGTACACACCGAAGCCCGGCGCCGCGCCCCTCGGCCGCATGATCGCGGCGCAGGCGGCGCTGGAGACGAGGATGCTGCTGCGCAACGGCGAGCAGCTGCTGCTGACAGTGATCATCCCGACGCTGCTGCTCGTCCTGTTCAGCACCGTGGACATCGTCGACACCGGCACCGAGGAGGCCGTCGACTTCCTCGCCCCCGGCGTGCTCGCGCTCGCCGTCATGTCGACGGCGTTCACCGGACAGGCCATCGCCACCGGCTTCGAGCGCCGGTACGGGGTGCTGAAGCGGCTGGCCGCGTCGCCGCTGCCCCGCTGGGCCCTGATGGCCGCGAAGACGGTGTCGGTGCTGGTCACCGAGGTGCTCCAGATCGTCCTGCTGACGGTGATCGCCTTCGCGCTGGGCTGGTCGCCGCACGGCAACCCGGTGGCCGTGCTGCTGCTCCTGGTCGCCGGTACGGCCGCCTTCTCCGGGCTCGGGCTGCTCATGGCGGGCACGCTGAAGGCGGAGGCCACGCTGGCCGCCGCCAACCTGGTCTTCCTGCTGCTGCTCGTGGGCGGCGGGGTGATCGTGCCGCTGGACAGGTTCCCCGACGCGGCGCAGGACGTGCTGGGACTGCTGCCGATCTCCGCCCTGTCGGAGGGGCTGCGCGACGTACTCCAGCACGGTGCCGGGATGCCGTGGGAGAACCTGGGGATCCTCGCCGTGTGGGCGGTCGCGGGGCTCGCTGCCGCCGGGAAGTTCTTCCGCTGGGAGTAGAGCCGCCGGGAGGGCCGCACGCCCGAACCCGACCCTCGTGAAAGCGTGCACAAGCGGACCCCTACGATGGACGGCGTGCCAAACGTGACCCGCGCCGACGCCGTAGCCGCCGTGCGCAACCCGCTCGCCTTCATCGCCGCGCGCTGGACCCCGGATCCCCGGACCGTCCGGCGGGCGGCGCTCGTCGCCCTCATCATGTCGGTGGTCATCGTGGTCACCGGCGGCGCGGTACGCCTGACCGGCTCGGGCCTCGGCTGCCCGACCTGGCCCAAGTGCACCGACGACTCGCTGACCAACACCAGCGAGATGGGCGTCCACGGCGTCATCGAGTTCGGCAACCGCATGCTGACCTACGTGCTCTGCGCGGCGGTCGGCTGGGCGATCATCACCGCGCGGTCGCAGAAGCCGTTCCGGCGCTCGCTGACCCGGCTGGGCTGGGCGCAGTTCTGGATCGTGATGGGCAACGCGATCCTCGGCGGCATCGTGGTCCTCGTCGGTCTCAACCCGTACACGGTCGCCGCGCACTTCCTGCTGTCCAGCGCGCTGATCGCGGTCGCCACCGTGATGTGGCAGCGCACCCGGGAGGGTGACGCGGCACCGCGCCCCCTGGTCGGCAGGCCCGTGCAGCAGATGGTGTGGGTGCTGACCGTCGTCTCCGTGCTGCTGATCGCGGTCGGCACGGTGGTCACCGGTTCCGGTCCGCACGCGGGCGACTCCAGCGAGGTCGAGCGGATGCCGGTCGACTGGGAGACGGTGAGCAAGGCGCACGCCGTCCTGGCGTGGATCGTGGTGACGCTGACGTTCGCCCTGTGGTTCGTACTGAAGGCGATCGACGCGCCCAAGGGGCCACTGGCCCGTACCCGCGACCTCTTCCTGGTGCTGCTCGCCCAGGGCGTCATCGGCTACGTCCAGTACTTCACCGACCTGCCCGAGGTCCTCGTCGGCCTGCACATGCTCGGCTCGTGCCTGGTGTGGATCGCGGTGCTGCGGGTGCTGCTGGCGATGCGCGAGCGGGCGTGGGAGACGGCGGCCGAGGTGCCGGGTCCCTCGGCGCAGGCGACGCTCACCCGGGCCTGACCAGGCTCAGCGGGGCCGCCTGAAGTCCGTAGACCCGGCCCGCGTTCCCCGACGCGATCATGCCGGCCACCCGCTGCGCGTCCCCCAGGGACCACGCTCCCTCGGCCACCCAGGTGCCCAGCACCCGGCCGAGGGCCTCGCGGAACAGGCGGGCGGCGACCACGTGCAGCTCGGGCAGGCCCTGGGCGCCGCTGGAGAAGAGGATCTTGCCGAAGGGGGCCGGCTCCAGGATCTCCGCGAGTACCGTCGCGGCCCGGGCGCCGGTGCGCACCAGGGCGGCGCCGGAGTCGGCGTAGACGTGCGGGAAGACGCCGGCCAGGTGGGCGGCGTGGCGGTGGTACGGGTAGCCGTGCAGGAGGACCAGGTCGGTGCCGAGGCCCGCGGTGGCCCGGACGAAGTCCGTGAGCAGCACCGGGTCGGTGCGGTCGATGCGCAGGCCCGGCTCCCCGAGGCCGGCGTGCAGTTGGAGCGGCAGTCCGGAGGCGACGGCGATCCACAGCAGGTGCCGCAGCAGCACCGGGTCGCTCAGTTCCCCGCCCACCTCGCGCCCGGTCAGCCAGCGCCCGGCGGCCCCGCGCACCTCACCGGGGCCGGGCGGTTCGGGAGCGAGCGCGAGTCCGTGCCGTACGCCCGCGACCGACGTGAAGGCGACCGCACCCGCGGCGGCCCCGTGCACCGCCTCGGCGAGGTTGGCGAGGAAGGACTCGACGGTGCCGGAGGTGTCGGCGACCTGTTCGGCCAGCAGTTCCAGGCGCACGATCTCGTGGGCGTCGGCGTCCGCGGCGGAGGCCATCTCCGCCGGGCCGGTGAGGTCGCCGGGCAGGCCGGCGTCCACCAGGTACGTCGTGATGCCGCTGCCGCGCAGCAGCCGGCGGTCGGCTTCCATGACGCCCAGCTCCCGGCGCCGGGCCAGGTAGCGGGCGGGCGAGCAGTGCGGTTCCAGGCCGAGCAGGGGCGGGCACCAGCGGCGTACCGCGAAGCCGGTCTGGGTGTCGAAGAGGGTGGTGCCCGGCGCGGGCGGCCCCTCGGTGCGGGCCAGCTGGGCCTCGAAGGTGCCGAGGCCCAGCTCCGTTCTCAGGACTCCGTGGCAGTACTGGTCCACCAGGGACGGCGTTTCGATCATCCGGACTCCCCGTGACGGGACCGTGTACGGCTTCTACGGTCCTAACGGGTGAACCCGGTCTCAGGTGTTGCTCGGGCCGCCGACCTGGATGCCGGCCATGCGCGACCACTCGTAGCGGCCCGTCGTCACCTTGGCGGCGAACTCGCCGTCGAAGTCCTCGTGGACGGTGATCCCGGACTTCTCCACCGCCCGCTGAGCGGTCTCGTGGGAGCGCGCGACCAGGTCGCCCCACTCCCCGTCCTCGCCCACGAGGACGATCCGGGCGCCGCGCTCACCGAGGTAGGCCACCTGGGCCTCGGCGCCGCCGTGCGCCTTGGAGAAGGAGTCGATCGACCGGGCGAGGCGCGCCACCCGGCGCTCGGTGCGCCGGTCGGCCTTCGTGTCCCCCTGCTGCGTGTCCACCTGCTGCGTGTCTGCCATGACCAGGATGCTACCGACGGGTAGATCGAACGGCGACGGGCGGGGTGCGTGGCCTTGGCC
>NZ_JBHXNW010000062.1:0-52420 GCF_042717365.1 Streptomyces sp. NPDC058534 | reverse complement strand
CGCGCGGGCGGGGGCGCGCGGGGGGGGGGGGGGGGGGGGGCCGCGCGGCCCCGCGGGGGGCGCCCCCCCCCCCCCGGGGGGGGGGGGGGGGGGGGGGGGGGGGGGGGGCGCCCCCCACGGCCGCTGGGCGGGCGCGCCGCCCCCGAAGCCACCGCCACCGCCAGCGCCAGAGCCAGCGCCGAAGCCGCCACCCCCGCCGCCGGAACCGCCGTGGCCACCGGAGGGCCCGGCGGGAGGCGGAGGTGCCGAACCGCCGGAGGGGTCGACGACCGCGTCGATCTTCCACTGCACGTTGAACTGCTCGGCCAGGGCCTGGCGCAGCACGTCCTCGCTGCCGCTGCTCACGAAGTTGTCGCGAGCGCCGGCGTTGACGAAGCCGATCTGGAGGGAGGTGCCGTCGAAGCCGGTCACCTGGGCGTTCTGGCTGAGCAGGATCCAGGTGAACCGACGGCGGTTCTTGACCGCCTCCAGGATGTTGGGCCAGAGCGAGCGGGGGTCGACCCCTCCGCCCGGCGGCGGGGAGGCGGGCGGAGGCGTGGAGGCGGCCGGTGCGGGTGCCGACGCGGCGGGCGGAGCCGCGGCGAGGCCGGGAGCGGCCGGCGTCCGGGCCTGTCCGCCGCCCGCCGGTGCCGCCGTGGGCCACCCTCCGGGCCGCCGCCCGCCACCGGCGGGTGCCGCGGTCGGCCAGGCACCCGGCGCGGGGGCGGGACCGGGCTCGGCGGCAGGAGCGGGAGCGGGGGTCGGAGCGGGAGCGGGGGTCGGAGCGGGTTCGGCGGCGGGAGCGGGTGCGGATGCGTGAGGGGGTGCGGGTGCGGGAGCGGCATGAGGCTGCTGCCCACCACCGTGGGAGCCGCCGCCCTCGCCCTCACCAGGACCGGCACCGGTCGCCGGATCCGCCGGGCCACCCTGTGCCCGTACGGCCGCCCGGGCCGCCGCGGGCCCGCCGCCCGGCGCGACCGGAGCGGCGGCGCCTCCGCCACCGGTGTGCGCCTCGGGCCCCGGCACGTACCCCATGGCAGGCGCGCCCGCGCCCCCGGAGAACTGCACACCGCGCTCGATCCGGTCCAGGCGCGCCATCACCGACCGCTCGTCGCCGTACGCGGCGGGCAGCAGCACGCGCGCGCAGATCAGCTCCAGCTGGAGACGGGGCGAGTGGGCGCCGCGCATCTCGGTCAGCCCCTCGTTGACGATGTCGGCGGCCCGGCTCAGCTCGGCTGCGCCGAAGGACCTCCCCTGGGCCTGCATCCGCTCGATGACGTCGGCGGGGGCGTCGATGAGCCCCTTCTCCGCCGCGTCGGGCACGGCGGCGAGGATCACCAGGTCGCGGAGGCGCTCCAGCAGGTCGGTGACGAAGCGCCGGGGGTCGTTGCCGCCCTCGATGACGCGGTCCACGACCCCGAAGGCGGCCGAGCCGTCCCCTGTGACGAACGCCTCGACGACGGAGTCGAGCAGCGAGCCGTCCGTGTAGCCGAGCAGGGCGGTCGTCATGTCGTACGTCACACCGTCCGCGCCGGCGCCGGCGAGCAGCTGGTCCATGACGGACATGGAGTCACGGACGGACCCCGCGCCGGCCCGGACGACCAGCGGCAGCACCCCGTCCGCGACCGGGATCTCCTCCTTGCCGCACACCTCGGCGAGGTAGTCCCGCAGGGTGCCGGGCGGCACGAGGCGGAAGGGGTAGTGATGGGTACGCGACCGGATGGTCCCGATGACCTTCTCGGGCTCGGTGGTCGCGAAGATGAACTTGAGGTGCTCCGGGGGCTCCTCGACAACCTTCAGCAGGGCGTTGAAGCCCTGCGGGGAGACCATGTGGGCCTCGTCGATGATGTAGATCTTGTACCGGCTCTGGGCGGGCCCGAAGAAGGCCTTCTCGCGCAGGTCACGGGCGTCGTCCACGCCTCCGTGCGAGGCGGCGTCGATCTCGATGACGTCGATGGACCCCGGCCCGTTCCTCGCGAGGTCCTGGCACGACTGGCACTCGCCGCAGGGGGTCGGCGTGGGGCCCTGCTCGCAGTTCAGACAGCGGGCCAGGATCCGGGCGCTGGTCGTCTTGCCGCACCCGCGCGGACCGCTGAACAGGTACGCGTGATTGACCCGGTTGTTCCGCAGCGCCTGCTGCAGCGGGTCGGTGACATGCCCCTGCCCGATGACCTCGGCGAAGGACTCCGGGCGGTAACGGCGGTAGAGCGCGAGAGACGACACGCATACGAGGTTATAGGCGTCCACTGACAACCGGATCGCCCCGCGAACGCGAACGCCCCCCACGCACCCGCCAGAGCCGACCTACCCTTGCTGCCTTCCGGCCCTGGGGGAGTTCAGTCAGATAGCGCCGCGTGAGGGGCTGGGCCACACGTTACCCGATGTGGGGCGCTCAGAACGAGTTCGCAAGCACTCCTCCACGTCATGTAATGTTCTCGGCGGAGGATTCGCCTAGAGGCCTAGGGCGCACGCTTGGAAAGCGTGTTGGGGGCAACCCCTCACGAGTTCGAATCTCGTATCCTCCGCCAGTGCCTCACCGGGCACGAAGTCGAAGGGCCCCACCGTTCGCGGTGGGGCCCTTCGTCGTGCGTGGTCTCAGTTTTGGTCTCAGTTGCCGTGCTGCTTCGCCGCAAGTGCGGTGGCGGGGCGGCACGGCCGGCCCGCACGGGCACACCTCTGCTCGAACCCCGGAGGGAGCCATCCACCGCTCAGCAGCCGAGGATGCGCGGGAAACGCGGTGATGGCGGCGACAGCGAAGGCAAGAGACGCCCATGGGGTGTGCACCATCGTCGTCACCTGCTGGCCGCGAGTGTCGATGAAGGTCGTCTGGAACGTAGCAACGCTCACGAGGTCAATCGTGCTGAGGGCCCTCCAATCGAGGTCGAGCCCGATGGTGCTACTCGCAAAGTGCAGCTTCTGCCGGGTGATCGTCACCTCTCCCGGACCATCGACCAGCCATCGCGGTTGGGCGTTTCGCGCTGCCTGGCGCCGCCGGGCGGAGTTGCCGACAGCGGAACCCACAAGGCTCCCGATGACGAAGGCAGGAGGGCCGACAGCAACTACGTTGCTGTGCTGGTAGCGCCCATTACCGGGGGCTCGCCAGGTCGAGCGCTGACCGGGACCGACAGCAAGGGCAAGGTCCCCGCGTTCCAAGCGCGCCGTCGTGGCGATCAGCGGGCGGCGAGCAAGACCACTTGTCAGGAGATCCGCGACGATCTCGCATGAGTGCCACAGGTGTTCATCCAGAGACGACCACGCGGGACGATTCTCTTGCTCCGGTGGCGGCGCGAAAGGATTGACCTCTGTCACTCTGCGGATCCGTTCCCCCGAAGGCTTGATCACATAGCGCGACCAAGCATATCCAGAGGGCTCCACAGCCGGGTGACAGTTAGGGATCTCGCCCCGTAGAGATCGATCTTCGCGAGAGCCAATACCTCCGGGGGGCCAGAGCACACTCTCATTCATCGCGGGTACGCATGCACGTCAACCTCACGGGACGCACGCGCCCGATACTCCGCGGATGCAGGCAGATCACTCCCTTGATCGCGAGCGCCCCTGTGGATAACTCTCGTGGCCGGAATCCTCCCTAGTAGTGTCAAGACGTGGCCACTCCCCTGTTCTTCGACACCGCCCTCCACTCCCTCCCCTCGGTTCCCGAGGAGGCCGTGGAGCACGGCGAGGTGTTCACGCGGCGCTGGGTCGTCGATCTGATCCTCGACCTGGTGGGCTACACTGCGGACAAGCCCCTCTATGATCTGAAACTCGTGGAGCCCGCCTGCGGGTCAGGAGCGTTTCTGGGAGCCGTGGCTTCGCGGATCAGTGCATCCTGCCGGGAGCAGAGCCGCCCCATCGGTGACGCACGCGGGGCTGTGCGTGCGCTCGACCTGCTGGAGCGCAATGTCCGCAGGAGCCGCGAAGTAGTCGAGAAGCACTTGGTCGGCGATGGCTGGGACCCAGCCGAAGCCCAGCAGGTGGCGGAGTCCTGGGTCGAGCAGGGGGACTACCTACTACAGCCTGAGGCGACCCAGCACGCGGACTACGTGATCGGCAACCCGCCCTACATCCGCCTGGAGGACGTCCCCGCCGACCGGATGGCGGTCTACCGCCACGCATGCCCGACCATGGGCGGCCGTGCGGACATCTACGTCGGCTTCTTCGAAGTCGCGCTCCGCAGCCTCAGGCCAGGAGGCCAGCTGGGCTTCATCTGCGCGGACCGCTGGATGCGCAATCAGTACGGCCGGCGGCTCCGGCAACTGGTGACCAAGAACTTCAGCATGGACCTGGCTCTGGTCATGCACGATGTCGATGCGTTCGACGACCAGGTTTCGGCCTACCCAGCCATCACGCTCATCAGCAAGCGGCCCCAAGGCACCGCCGTAGCAGCGGACACCACGCGAGCCTTCGATGCGTTCCAAGCCACCGACTTCGCGCGCTGGTACGCGAGTGATCGAACCGAAGCGGTTGCGACGGACGCTTTCCAGGCTGCTCGCATGCCGCACTGGTTCCCGGACGAAGACTCGTGGCCGAGCGCCTCACCAGCCCGGCTGGCTGTGCTCGAAGAGCTGACAGAGCGCTTCCAACTGCTCGAGAACGACGGCACCGGTACCCGGGTCGGCATCGGGATCGCGACAGGCGCAGACAAGATCTTCCTCACCAACGATGGCAAGTTGATCGAGGATGATCGGCTGCTGCCGATGGCTATGGTCCGCGACACCACAAGCGGGACCCTGAACTGGAACGGCACCTACCTGGTCAATCCCTGGTCGGCCGGCGGCGACCTGGTCGACCTCACTGCGTATCCGCGGCTTGCCCGGTATCTCGAGGAGAACGGCGCAGCGCTGCGCAAGCGCTACGTGGCGGTCAAGCAGCCGCACCGCTGGTACAAGACCATCGACAAGGTCGATCACAAGCTGACCCGGCGGCCCAAGCTGTTGTTCCCGGACATGAAGCTGACGATCCATCCGGTACTCGACAAGGGCGGACTGTACCCTCACCACAACCTGTACTTCATCGTCTCGGACGTCTGGGACATGCGCGTGCTGGGTGGTCTGCTGCTCTCCAAGGTCGCGGAAGCATTCGTGGAGGCGTACGCGGTCAAGATGCGAGGGGGGACCCTCCGCTTCCAGGCCCAGTACCTCCGCAAGATCCGGGTCCCCCACCCGGAAGCGATCAACGAGCGTGACCGGGACGCCTTGGCGGCAGCCTTCGACAAGCGAGACGTGAGGGCAGCCACGGAGGCCGCCCTGCGCGTCTACGGACTTGCCGAACTGCCTGACTAGGAGGACGGATCTTGACGGTCACTCGCCAGGATTTCGAGGACGCGATAGCAACTTACTGGGATGCCAGGAAGCTCCAGCGCGAACAGTCGGCGATCAAGGCTGCGGTCGGCGCCGGCACAGCCGGATCCGTACGCGGTGGCAAGCACTTCGACGCGATCGCGTTCCTCCTGTCGAAGTTCTTCCTCGAAGCCGGCTACCCGCCCGAGAGCATCCGGGTCACCAAGAAGCAAGGACTCGAACTTCCCGGCTACTACCGCCCCCAGAAGCAGTGGGACCTTGTGGTCGTCCACGAGGGCGTCCTTGTCGCAGCCTTCGAGCTCAAGGCATTGGGTGGCCCCTCGTTCGGCAACAACTACAACAACAGGGTCGAGGAAGCGCTCGGCAGCGCGGTGGACCTGCGACGAGCAGCCTTGGCTGACCTGTATCCGAAGGAGAAGCCCTGGCTCGGCTACTTCTTCATCATGGAAGACCACCAGAAGTCGCGGAACCCGGTCAGGATCGCGAAGGGTGCGTTGCCCATCGACTCACCATGGTGTGGAACCTCCTACCAGGACCGCTTCGGGATCTTCTGTGAGCGCCTCGTGGCGGAGCAGTTGTACGACGCCGCCTGCTACGTCACATCATCGGCCGAGGAGCCCAAGCCCACGGAGCTGGTGGAGAGCCTTGACTGGCGACACTTCTCAGCAGCCATAACTGCCCGCCTCACGTATCTGAAGGAGCTTGGGCTCCCCGGTTAGGAAGACGCGGGGCCTCGACCAGCCTGGTCGAGGCCCGGTGTTCGGATGCCTTCGCAGGGGCGAGGGCCCCTTACCTCGATCTTGCGTGACGGTCCGCCGGCGGAGTCGGTCGGCCGTTTTCGTGTGGTGGGTAGAGGGTGGGCAGGTCGGGGGCCCAAATGTCGTCTCGGGGTGGCGCCGGGTTCCACTGCTCCGGGGTGGTGAGGGGCTCTCGTAGGAACGAGTAGATCTGCTGGTCACCGGGGTTCGGTAGGAGTGCGAGCCGTTCGAGGGCCTCGGTGATCACGTGGGTCCAGGGCCAGTGCCGGCCGGGGACGGGGGTATGCGTGTCGTCTCACGGCGAGCCGCCGGCGGGGCCGCCGGGAGCACCGGGGGCCGTCCCACCGGCCGGGGGAGCGGGCACGGGTGGGGGTGGCATGGCGCGGCGCAGGCGCGGGAGGAGCCGGCGGGCGCGGCCCCGGGGGCGAAGGTGCGCTTCCACCGCGGCCATGTATCGCTCGCGGACATCCGCCAGCGCCCGCAGGTCGATGACCGACGTCGGGATCACCATCGCCGTGTCATCCGCCACTGGGGGCGAGCGCCACGCATCCTTCATGCTCTGTCCGGCCACCGTCCGCGTACGGGCGACGAGTTCGTCATACGCGGCGCCCACCTCCGGAGCCTCGAAGCGGACCCACGCCTCGTGCCAGGTCAGTCTGGACTGAATCTCCCGCAGCTGCTCCGACAGGCGGACCCGCTCCTCTGCGGCGGCGTCCGCGCGGCGGCGCCGCACGGCGTAGGCCATCTCCGCGTACTGGATGCTCACCTCATACGCGCTCGCGAACAGTTCCTGCTTCCGCTCCCGTAGCTGGGCGCGGCGGCCAATCCGCGCCTGGACGCCGAGGACGAGGCCGGTAACGAGTGCGGCGAGAACGGCGGCGTAGGGGCCGAAGTCCTTGATCGCGTCAGCCAATGATGTGGTCCTGTTCGTCGAGGCCCGGCGAACCGTGGCCGTGGGGTGCTTCGAAGCCCGGCCAGATGCTGGTGGCGCGATAGGCAGACTCCCAGCGCAGGTGGCGGACGATGATCGCGACGAGGAGCCGCCCGCCGTCACCGGGCGACCAGCGGCGCGAGGGCGCGTCCTTCGGGTACCAGAGGCAAAGGGAACCGTCGGGGTTGCGGTGGGCGGGGCAGTCGGGTCCGCGTGCGTGGACGCGGGGGAATGCCGGATCGCCGGGGGCGAAGACGATGCGGAGACTGTGTGAGGGCAGGATCCGCACGTGCGGGTAGACCTGGACGGTGAACCCAGACGCGAAGTCGGCGGGCTTGTCCACCTCGCGCACGTCGAGCCCCGTTGAACGCATCCCGGTCAGCAGCTTGGCGCGGGCCATGGGACGCGCGAACCAAGGACGGCGCGCGGGACGCCCGTCACCGCTCAACGACCGTGTCCTCCCGCCACGAGCGCGTCTTCGGGATGAGCAGGCTCGTGCCCGCCAGACCCAGGCTGGCAGTGGTGCTCAGGGGAGTGGAGGCGGCGGAGAAGGCGCGCTCGCGTTCACGCATCGTCTTGGGGAAGAGGTGCTCCATGACCTCCGCCACCGTGTCGATGTCGTCGGGGTCGGCTAGGGCCTTCGCGAGCCTGTCTGCGGCGACCCGCAGCCGCCGCTCGGCGTCCGCGTCGGGGATCAGCGGCTTGAGGTCGGGCGAGACAGAGCGCGGATCCTTGGTCGGCTCGCCGCGCTGGAGGCGCAGGGCGGCCTCCAGCAGCACCGTGTGGACCGCGCCGACAAGGCCCATTCCCGGCTCGACGAACTCGTAGGACCAAACGGAGAGTTGGTGTGAGGAGAAGCCTGGCTTCGCGGCCTGAGCATTCCACGCCTTGAGGATGCGGATGGCGCGGCGCCGGGTGCGCCGCAGGGCGTCGGCGCCGGACGTCAGCAGCTCTACGTGGCCCTGGGGGTCGCTGGCACTCCATGCCCTTGTGGAGCCCGGGGCCTGCTCCAGGTCGGGGATCCACAGTCCGCGCCCATCGCGGCGGCGCAGCGCCACGATGAGATCGACCGTGACATCCGTGCCGTTGACCGGGGCGCCGAAGTGAATCTTGAGGCCCCGCCGGGACGTGCACACCCGCGCCTTGGGGTAGAACGGGGTGCGCTCCGGGTCGCGGAGCTTCGGACCGATGAACGCGACAAGTTCGTCGGTGACGGTGTGCGGAGCCTCTCCTTCTCCGTCAGGACCAAGCTTCGGGTGCCGGACACGGTCCAGGATGATCCCGCCGTCCCCATCGCTGACGGCTCCCGCGTGCGGCTGAATGTGGGTGCGAACGGGGATCGAACCCGAGCTGTACGACGTACGGCCCTCGGGGTGCTGCTCGGCCAACATGCGGGCCAGTACCAGACGTTCGCGCGTCGCCGCGAGGACGTCGGGATCTACGTTGATCAGAGTGAGCAGGTCGTCGAACTGCTTGTGCAGATGTGCCATGACCGTTCCTTGCGGGCGGGGGTGCGGTGCGTGGACAGACAGCCGGCACGGGTGTGTACCGTGCTCCGAGTCTGACGCACACCACTGACAACGCCCCCGCGCCCAGCGGGAGTCATAGCCCAGCGCGGCCCGGTCGATGAGACGGTCACCGAGATCACGGACCGGCGCCGCCCGCCGGGTCTCACGACTCCTCGGAGTCATCGGGTTCTTCCTTGCCCTGGACCAGGATCCTGCCTCCGACGAAGACCACACCCAGAGCGAGCGCGGAACCGACACCGACCATGGCCTTCTTCAGCAGACCGTCCACGTGGCGCTTGTGCTCGGTGTCCTTCTGAGAAGCAAGTCTTGCCGTTTCCTGGATGAGTTCGAGGAGGTGCTTCCTCTGCTCCCAGGTCAGGTCGCCCCTGTGGAGTTCCCGCTCGAAGATCTCCCGGTTCGCCCGGAGGGCCTGGTAAACCTGATCCAGGCTATGCCTGCCGTCCGCGAGAGTGGCCTCGTGGGCCTTCTCGATGGCGCCGAAGGCATCCGTGGCGAACTTCCTGAACTCGGGGAACTGTTCGACGATCTTCATGGCCACTTCGGTGTCCATGTCAGGCATCATGGCCGCGAACCTGACCGCCTTCTCCTTGGAGAGGTGCCTCCAGGTGTCGATTCCGAGCGCGCGCATGATCTCGGCTTCGTTCTTGTACTTCATGCCGTAGGGCCTCCATTGCTCTCCTTCGCAGCGCGTTCTTCCGCCCTGCGGGCCGCTAACTCTGCCCATCGCCGTACGTGGAGGGATTCCGCGCCCGGTCCACTGCCTGAGCGCACGCCTCCCCGTGGGCCGACGAGACCGCGTTCTCGTCCATGCCGCGCACGTGGGCCTCGATCTCCTGGCCTGGCCGACGAGAAGTGTGCCAGCGGACTGGCAGGTCCGTGTCCAGATCGGGCTCGAAGTCCCACGCCCATGTCGACCATCGGGCAGGAGTCCCGACATTGAGCGGTTCACCTCCCGTCAGGAACACGGCATGAGCGTGGTGCACCATCCGGCGGTCGGGAATCTCGTGGCGGATGAGCTGGTCTCCGCCTCCCGCCTTGGCCTCCCAGTGTTCCCGCCCCATCTCCTTGACCGGCGCACAGCGCCGGTCTTGTCGGTGACGGCTCGGCGGACGTCGGCGGGGAGCTGGTCGAAGGGGATGCGAGACATGGACACGCGCTGTTCCTCATGGGGCTCGGAGCGGCGGCTGGAGCCTTCTCGGATACGAGGTCCTGAACGGCCGCCACGCCGACTACCACCGAGGGCGTTGACGCCCTCCCCCGACTCGGCGCCATCGCCGAGTCCCTACAGCTCCGCACCGGTGGATGCTCCGGCTGCACGAAGGTCGGTGCGCTTTTGCCAGAAGATGCAGGCGATCGGCAGCTCCGCCGGCACCGCCCACCAGGTCCACCGCACCCTCCGTACCGCGCTCAACGAAGAGGGCCTCGCCCTGACGAAGCCCGAGCGCCAGGGCGATGACCCAGCGGGCCGCGTTGCGGTGCTTCCCCGCCTCTGCCACGAGGCGTTGGACCTCCTCGACCGAGTAGGGCTCGACTTCGTCCTCTTCGAGGCGCGGGGCCTTCGCGATCGTCGCCGGATTCCGGACGGCGTGCCCACGCCCTGGCTCACCCGACCTGGCACTCGTGGCAGCCGCACTCACCGAACTGCAACAGGTCACCGCCCCGGCCGACATCGGGATCAAGGACGCGGTGGACCGCTGGGCGGACTACGCCCCGCCCGGAACACTGCAGTACTTCAGCGGCGACACACTGCTGCACACCGACTTCGCACCGGACAACGTCCTGATCGCCGACAGACGCGCCTGCCTCATCGACTGGGCGTGGCCAACGCGCGGTGCGGCGTGGATCGACCCGGGCGCCTTGGCCCTGCGGCTCATGGACGCCGGCCACTCAGCAGAGGACGCGGTGGCCTTCGCAAGCCACTTCCCGTCGTGGGAGAACGCCGATCCTCAGGTGCTGACGGCATTCGGGGCAGCGACTGCGGCGCTTTGGCGCGAGATCGCCGAAGAGAACCCGACGCCCTGGAAGCACGGGATGGCGGAGCAGGCGGCGAAGCTAAGGGACATCCTCCGACAGCGATAGGGCCTTCCAGCCCTCGATCCGCAGCGCGGGCTGCCCGGACCAACTGCTGTGGTCCGGGCAGCCCGTTTGCCATGACGCCTCCAGCTTTACGGGGAGGGTGCCGGCGCGGGCTGATTGACCGGCGCCGTGGTCATGGTCGAGGGCTGCGTGGGGGTCGTTGCGTCACGTGCGGTGTTGTCTATTCCGCCGAACAGCGCCCAAAGCATCATCACGACAGCGACAGCGGCACCGATGGCGCCGACGATGTCGCCTTTCCCCTTGGAACCGGGGATTTTGTCCGTCGTGTGTTTGTGAACGAAGTAACAGAGCACGAGTCCGGCCGTCAGAATGGCGGCGCGGAGACCGTCGATGGTGATCATTGCTGGGCTTCTCCTACAGGCTCGGAGCCTGCCTGCCCTGGCCCGCTCGGGTCCGGCAGGCAGGTACCACCCAGGGGGCCGCTGCAAGTGCTGGCGCCCCCGGGGCCTCTTCTCAGTGGGCTGGGTGGTGGCCTGTCAGGTCTGGGTGCGGTCCGCGTCCGGGGTCCGGCCGGGGTGCGGTTCGGCGGGAGGCCGGACATCGATCAGCAGGTCTTCCAGAGCGCGTACGTTTTCCCGGACCTCCTGCCAGTCGGCCCGGCTGCCCATGGGGTGTTCCTTGAGCGGGTTGGGGAAGTCGGCGGCCTCGGTGATCAGGTTCTTCACGGTGCTGACCGCTTGGCCCAGGTTGTCGAGCAGGTCGATGCGGCGCTGCTCGTTGCGGTCTTCTCGGGACTGTGTTCGCCCGGCCGTTGCCGCTTGCGCTGCGCGGAGCTTGCGCCGTTCCTTGGCACTGCGGTCGGGGTCGGCCTGCTCGAAGAGGTGTCCCTCGCGCAGGGTCTGCAGGGCAGCGCCATCCGGGATGGGCTGGCTCTGAGAGTCCACGTGCAGGTACGTGTAGTCCGCCTGGACCGAGCGGCCCTCGCCGGTGCCGCCGGCCTTGGTGGGGTCAAATGTCTCTAGCACGGTCTGCGCCTGCCGACGTCCGTGGGAGGTGGCGGCCCAGGGGGAGAGGAGCGCCGGGGGCGTGGCTCGGTACGGGACACGGCCGTCATCGACCTTGCTGCCGGTGTCTCGGGTGAGGACGGCGTCCGCCATCAGCGCGGTGCCCGCCAGGACCATCAGGGTGGTGACCGCGTTGTGGTCACCGTCGTCCGCCAGCAGGCGCACGGATTCCGGGGAGCCGACCACCGGCGTCCAGTTCTGGAACACCTCCGGGGTCAGGGCACCGCCGTTGCGCCAGGCACGCCGGGCGACGTCCGTGGTATCCGGCTTGACGGCGCGCCAGGGGAGGTCGATAAGGACCCCGAGAAATCCGGCGTACCGCTCGTCACGCACCTGACCGAACCCACGGTCGCTGCGGATGAACCTCTTCGCCTCCACGAAGATGTGCGGCCGAGTCAACGTGTGCACAATCAGTAGTGCCCGCCACAGCGGCGTCAGGCGTCCGTCCGGGTCGCACACGGAGTGCCGCTCCAGGCCGAAGTCCGCGACCAGGACGTTGACGTCGTCGACGGTGAGTCCGTCCTCGGCAGCGAGCGTGGCGAACGTCTGGCTGATCAGCCCCCGGGCCAGAAGATGGCCGACCATGCGCCGCGCGGTCATCGCGTCCTGAGCCGCGTCCCTCCAGGGGTTCACGCTGATGTGCCGAGCGCTCTGGGCGGTGGCGATCGCGGCCGGCAGAGTGTCAGGCGCGGCGTCTTCGGAGATGACGGCGCCGACGACCAGGCGCAGTGGGATGCGGCGCGCTTGCAACTGACGCAAGGTGGGCATGCTCAGGCCGTCCCGCTCCAGGGCTGCGTTGTACTGCTCCGCGTCGCGGATGTACGAGCGTCGGCGCGCCGCGCGGGACGCGTTGAAGGTGTCGCCGAAGGACGTCGCGACCCGTCGAACCATCTCGGCCGCGTTAGCGGCAGGATCGTGCAGCCGGGCGCGGCCGGCACTCACTGCCCTGGAAATGCCGTCGTACAGGCCCGCGATGTACGTCGTCGGGCTCCCGTCGTCGTAGTGGGCCTCCGAGATGACCGCCTCGACCGGCGTCATTACGCCGTTGCTGAGGATCGAGTCGCTGTAGTCGGCCCCCTCCTGCCGCAGAGTCCCCATGGCCACGGCCTCCACGAGCGCCCGCGCTTCTGCCGGGCTGGCGAAATCCACCCTCAGCTGGGCGAGCTGGTGGCCGGAGTCGTCGACCACCCCGGTGGGCTTGGGCGAGGTGGGGGCGTTGACGAGGTGCGAGAGTCTCGGGTTGCCGAGCACCGTGGAGAGAGAGGCGGCATCGGCGACACCTTCGAGGAAGTACAGCGCGGTGGCCCCGGCGTAGAAGGTGCCCAGGCCGTCGACGCCGTTCTTGTGGGTGGCCAGGAGAACAAGCCGGGGTACGTCCAGGAAGACGCCCGTCGCAGCCTCGATGGCTTCGAGCGAGAGATTGATCCGCGGGTTGTCCCGCATGGCCCGCCGGAGCGTTCCCAGCTCCTTCGGCTCCGGGATGGGGAGCGGCTGGGGGACGTGCTCGATGTCCAGGACGCTGCCGTCCTCGGACGTGATCTGTACGCGTGAGGAACTCATGAACGAGATTCCTGTCGTTCATTAGTGTTCCGCAGCACTTGCGCGGAAGACACTCCCACCTGGAGAACAGGCAGACGCGGGCACGACGGCTACCGCGTGAAACCGTCCACGCCAGACCGGTGACGAGACAGGCCATCGAGGGAAGAGCTGGTTTCCACCCAGCTGTCCCGGGCCGCTGCAGGGTTGCCGCCCACCAACGCCAACTACCGTGGTGAGCACGTCCGTTACTGAGCGCTTCTCTGTTCGTAGCGAGAGAGTGTAGCTCCTTTCGGACTGAGGCAGTCGGTGCTTCAGATCGGTCCTGGTGCGTCCGCAAGCCGGAGACTGTCGGCGCTTACGAGCGGGTTGACATGGGGCATCCCGGCTGTTCGCCGTACGGCCAGGCTCCTGGGCGAAGCGACCTGTTCGTCATCGACGATCTCAATGAGAATGCCCGCCCATCTGGACTGCGGATGCATCACCGTCAGGGACCTGCATGCGCGTGCGTCGCACGGGTCTGGGCTCCTGACGGCCTCGACGGGGGTTGCATTCAGCCCCGTTCGGCACACCCTCCTGGATCCGCTCAGTCAACCCCTCACGAGTTCGAATCTCGTATCCTCCGCCAGTGCCTCACCGGGCACGATGTCGAAGGGCCTCACCGTTCGCGGTGGGGCCCTTCGTCGTGCTTGGTCTCAGTTGCGGTGATCGGACGGGGTCGGACCTCGGCGAGCTGCGTGGCTGAGCAGATTTGCCGATGGTGCCGCCCAGGACGTGGGCCGCACATCGGTGCCGGTGAAGAGTTCGGCGATCCGGTTGGCCTGCTTGCTGGGGCCGGACAGATAGAGCGTCGGGTACTTGCCGCCCATCGGAGGCGATCCGACCACGGCGGCATCGATGACCGGCATCGGGTCCAAGTCCTGCCATCGCTGACCGCCGAAGCACAGCGCCAAGAAATTATCGGCAGCGCCAAAAAAAGTCGCAGCAAAGTGTGGGGTCTCGAGTCTTCGCATCCATATGAGTCGCCAGGCTTACAACTACCGTACGAGGATTGGTGTTGCTCAAAATGATCAGCAGGGGCGACGAGGCCGAGCTGAAGGTGAAGATCCCATTCGAGGACGGGGACGATCCGCCTCCCCCGACCCTCATTCAGGACCGGAGGCTGTACGACGAGTTGCTGCGGGTGGAGTTCCGCGGCCCCCGCTACGACGTCTTTGCCCAGGAGCTGTGGACCTACGGCATCCGCACCCTGACGGCATGGATGCGCACGGGTGCCATCTCCAGTCACTGCCACCGCTACAACGTGGCCTTCGACGCCTCGGAGGTCGAACTGTCCATCCTCGCCCGGACCTCAGAGGTACGCGAAGCCCTGGCCGTGGACAGCGTGACGGCGGCCGCACCCCGCTTCCTGGAGCGCTCGCTGCGCGGCGGCGAATGGAACCCGGACAAGGGCGCCAGCATGTTCACCTTCTTCGTGGGCGGATGCGTCATGGCCTTCGGCGACGTCTTCAAGACCTGGTCCCGGAAGCGGCGCCGGGAAGTGAAGGTGATGGCTTACGGGCTCCTCAACCTCACCGAGACCGACGCCGTTTTCCCCGGTCAACTCAGTCTGTTCGACGACCCCGCTGAAACGGTCGCCTCGCGTGACACGCTGCGACGGATACTGAGCGAGGCCACCCCGGAGGCTGCTGCCATCTGCACGCTGATGCTGCGCCGCCCGGAGCTGAACCAGCGCGAAATCGGTGCTCTGCTGGGCGGTATGAGCGCCCGCGCGGTCGAGGGACAGCTGCGCCGCCTCCGCGGAACCGCTCGCGTGCTCGCGGCGAGCGGGAAGATCAGTCGGCCGCAGTTCTTCGAGGCAGGCCAGCGATGACCGTACAGATCTCCTCCGAAGCCGTAATGCTCCTCGTCATCGGCTGCGTCGTCGGGCTCGCCGTCTACAAGCACACCACGCGGACCCATACCGGTGCCTCCACCCGAGGAGACCTGGTGGGCGCGATCGGAGCGGCAGTGGGCGTCATGACCGTCCTGGCGCTTCTCTTCAGCCTAGGAGACGCCGACGAGACGTTGCAGCGGCCAGGCCCGGCATCGGGGCCGACGACGATGACGAGCGCGGAAACCCGAGCTCCGTGAAGCACACGGTCTCCGCTGCCTGTCCGGCGTGCATGGTAGCAATCAGGTAGCCCCTTGCCGAGGGATTCTGGATGACGGTGAGCACGGCGGTACAGCCGTGCTCTATCTACGCGGCCCGGAGGCGTACGGCACCAAAGTGGCTGAGTATCGTGATCCGGCCTCGCGCCACCCGAGGCCGGTTACTTCTCGTACGCCTGCTTCCAGCGCGCTCGGTGACGGGAGTCACCCTGCCCTTGGCCGTTCACCTCACTCAGGGACAGCAGAGAGGCCCCGTTGTTCCACAGCCCGAGGTGATCCCGGTGCACGGCAAGAATTCCGTGCTGCAGGGCAAACCTCTCTGAGGGGCTGCTAAACCGCGTGGTCGTGACGAACACGGCCAGGTCTGCCGAAGTGCACCTTGGCGCCCAGCAGATCGCGCAGTTCACGGATCGCAATCGTGCTGGTCGGCGCGTAGCGCTTGCACTGGATCACCAGGCTCCGGCCGTCCGGGAGGCGGCCGACGACGTCAGCGCGGTTGTCGTTCGCACCGCCCACCCGTCGCACCTGTGTGCAGCCGTCCCGTCGGCACAGGCTTGCGACCAGGTCCTCGAACTCGGTGCCGGTCATCGCGTCCACCTTGGCGAGTGTCCGGTGCCCGGCCTTCACCGCCTCTTCCTGCCGCCACAGACGGTCCCGCCCGCTCGCGAGCCTGTCCCCACCCACTTCATCTCCGGCTACCGCTCCTCGCTGTCGCCGTACTTCCCCGGATCCTTCGCGCGATCCACAGCCTGTGCACAAGCAGCGGCAAAGGCAGCCGTCACGGCTCCTTCGTCCGTGCCGCTCGCCCGAACGTCGATCTCGCCTCCGAGCCGGCGAGCTGTGCCCCAGCGCACCACCTGGTCGGTGTAGAGATCCGTCTCGAACTCCCAGGCGTCCACGGACCACGGATCGGGACGATTAGCCGGCTCACGCGCCCCGCCGGGCAGGAAGGCGGCGTGGGCATGGTGGACAACGCGCCGGTCGGGCAGGCGGTCACGAACAGCGCTTGGGGCACCAGCCCCGTCCCACTCCTCGACCTCCGCCATCTGCCCTGGCCGTTCGAAGCGCCAGCGTTCCACGAGGAAGTCGGCGTGCCCGCGATCGCGGAAGGGGACGAGGTACTCGCCGATGCGAGCGACGTACACCAGCACCCCGCCGGGAGCGGGCGCCCCAGCGGTGGCCTCCTCTCCTCCGTCACCGGACACAGGCCACAGCAGTCCGCTGACCTTGGCGGCCGTGTCCCTCAGGACGCGACCGGTCAGGTGCTGGTAGCGGCGTCGCATCCGGGCGGAGTTGCCAGGCTCCCAGCCCATGATCCGGTCCACCACGGCGTCGGGGACGCCGAGGATGAGCAGCACGGTCGCGGCCGTGTGGCGAGCATCGTGGAGGCGGCCGTCGCGAACGCCGGATGCCTTCAGCAGGTCCTTCCACCGGTGGTAATCGGTGTTGGGGTTGAGCGGCTCACCGGTCGGCGAGGTGAACACGTACCCCTTCTCCACCCACAGGTCACGGGCGAGTACTCGCTCGCGGGCCTGCTCCTCCTTGTGCTGCCGGAGCAGCTTCAGGAGTTCCTCGGGGACACCGATCGGGCGCTTGCCCGCCTTGGACTTCGTGCCCTTGGTCTCCTTACGGATGTTGACCTTCTGCGGGCAGTACCCGGACTTACGGCCGCAGCGATCACCGCAGCCGTGCTTGTAGCGGGGCCGCAGGCGACTCTGCCGGACACGGATCACACCGGCATCGAAGTGGACGTCCTCCCACGTCAGGCCGAGGACCTCGCCCTGACGCAGGCCGAGCGCGAGGGCGATGACCCAGCGAGCGGTGTTGCGGTGCTTCCGGGCTTCCAGCAGGAGGCGCTGGACCTCCTCAATGGTGTACGGCTCGACCTCCTCTTCCTCCAGCTTCGGCGCCTTGGCGATCGAGGTGGGGTTGAGGGTGATGTGTCGCCGCCGCACAGCCTCGTTGAGGGAGGTGTTCAGGGTGCGGTGGGCCTGGTGCGCGGTGCCGGCGGCGCTGCCGGCCTCCTGCATCTTCTTGTAGAGCCGCTCGATGTGCTCGGGCTCGAGCTTCTCCAGGCGATGGGCGCCCAGGCCGGGGATGAGGTGGCGGTAGACGGCGGCTCGGTAGCCGTCGATCGTGTACTCGCCGACGCTCGGCGCGGCGATGTTCTCCACCCAGTGCGTGAGCCAGGTTTCCACCGTCCAGTTCTGGCCGGCCTTGCGGACGCTTCCGGCGTCGCGCAGGCGTTCCAGGTCGCGTACGACCTTGGTGATCTCCGCGCGCGTCTTGCGGCTGGCGTGGCGGCGGTCCGGACTGCCGTCGTCCTTGACGCCGACGGTGACGCGGCCGTGCCAACGCCCGTCCTTGCCGAGGTAGATGGTGGAGGCGCCGTTGGGCTGGCGGGACGTGCGGGGCTTCTTCGGCTGTGCCATGTGCGCCCCGCTCAGGCCGCGGCGCCGAAGTCCGAGAGCCGATAGCGGCGGGCCAGGAATTCTCCGACCGCCTCGGCGGGTATGCGGCGCAGGCTGCCGATCTTGACGGATCGGATCTCGCCGGAGGAGACGTACTCGTACATCTTCGTCCGGCCGATGCCGAGGCGGCGGGCCGCCTCCTCGACGGTGAGCCCGACGAGGGTGGGGTCGCCGGTTTCGTCGTCCCGCTCGGGCATCAGGGCACGCAGGGCGCCCTCGGGGATGCCGAGCAGGTGGGCGATCTGGGTTACGGGCAGGGGGAACTCGGGCAAGAGGGCTCCTCACCCGGTCACGTACGGAGCGCCAACTCCG
This sequence comes from Streptomyces sp. NPDC058534, assembly GCF_042717365.1. Classification (NCBI taxonomy): domain Bacteria; kingdom Bacillati; phylum Actinomycetota; class Actinomycetes; order Kitasatosporales; family Streptomycetaceae; genus Streptomyces; species Streptomyces sp. NPDC058534. The sequence goes on along the minus strand of NZ_JBHXNW010000062.1, from coordinate 34,355 downwards.
GTCGGACCGGTCATGGTGGTGTGGGTGGTGGTTGGGCGGTTGCGCAGACGCGCGAAGGTGCCGCGGTGGAGGGCCCTGGGTGTTCGCAGCACCAAGGGCCTGGCGGCAGGCGGGGGTTATTCGTCGACGGCAGTGTCGGCAGCAGCCGACGGCCGGTAGGCATCCCCGAGCCAGCGGATCAGCCGGGAGCGGGCTCCCTTGTGGCGGTGGAAGTCGCCGTTGGAGGCAGCGTCCAGTTCGCCGGCCAGCATGTTGCGGACCATGGTGTCCTGGTCCGGGTTGGCCTTGGTGTACTCGCTTAGCTGGTCCTGGATGGCGTCCATGGACTTGCCCAGGGCGCGCCATTCCTTCCACCGCTCGACGTACTCGCCGATCAGCCGGCGGATGATCGGGTTGGCCATCTGCCCAGGCGGACTGGACAGTTCGTCGAGGGTCATGTCGAAGACCTTGCAGAAGCCGAGCGCCTCGTCGGTGTTGACGCGGCGGCGCGGCTTGCCGCTCTCGATGCGCCAGATCGCGGACTGGCCGATGGGGTGGCCGGCCTCGGCCATCTTCTCCGCCAGGGTGACCGAGCTCCAGCCGCGCGCCTCGCGCTCCAGCTTCACGCGCTCGGCGATGTTGTCCTCGACCGGAGGCCGCGCATTCGAGGTGCTCGCGTCGTCGTCGCCCTTGCCGCTGGCCATCTTCACCTCCTCGTCGTGCGGGCCTGCCGTACATCTGCGGCCTAGGGTGAACCAGTTAACATCATTTGGAAGCCGAATGCAACTAGACGTCTCCCGAATGCCTAGGGTACGCTTATGACGTCCGGCGGTGAACACGGCTGGACAAGCAGAAACCCCCGGTGCTGGAACACCGGGGGCGAAGCGGAAACCCTCACAACCGCCCAACCATGACGATCTGGACCGGTGGCCGGAGTTGGCGCTCCATGTGGCCTGCCGGGAGAGGAGTCCTATTGACCCAGAGTACGGGTCACATGCAGGAGATGCCATCCCACTTCGGATACGGCCCCGCGCCGTCCCCGGACGAGTCTGCGCAGGCTCCTTTCAACCTCGAAGCCGAGTGCGCGGTGCTCGGCGCCTGCATGCACGACAGCGACGTCATCGACACGATCCGGCCCATCCTGGGTGACGACGCCTTCTACCGGCCTGCCCACGAGACGGTCTGGCGTGCGCTGCTCGCCCTGCACCGCGAGGACAGGCCGACCGACCCGATCGTCCTGACCGAGCTGCTCCAGCAGCAGGGCGATCTGCAGCGCGTCGGCGGAGCCAGCTACCTGCACCAGCTAGCGAGCGTGCTCTACGGCACCGGCAACGCGGAGCACCACGCGGAGATCATCCGCCAGAAGGCCGACCTCCGCCGCCTGCGCGCCTCCGCCGTACGGACCGTCCAACGCGCACAGGAACCGGGCGCCGACCCCGAGGCGATACGCAGCGAGATCGAAGCGGACGTGCGCGCCGAGCGAGAGCGGGCGCTGGCCTCGGGCCAAGGTCGCCTGAACCGCTTCGCCAGAGATGGGTGGACCTTCGTCCAGGAGACCGGCGCGGATACCGAACCCCTATGGGGGACCCGCGACAAGACCGTCTGGTCCTCCGGCGAGAGCCTGATGATCGTCGGCGCTCCGGGCGTCGGCAAGACCACCCTGGCCCACCAGGTGATCTTCGCTCGCCTCGGCCTGCAGGAGACCGTCCTGGAGATGCCGGTCGCCCCCAGCAGGCGGGTGCTCTACCTGGCCATGGACCGGCCGAAGCAGATCGCCAAGGCCATGAAGCGCCGGGTCTTCGACACCGACGAGAAGATTCTGCGCGATCGGCTCGTGGTCTGGGAGGGGCCTCTGCCCGCCACCCTGGACAAGGAGCCCGACCTCCTTGCCGACCTCGCCGCCGCGCACCAGGCCGACACCATCGTGATCGACAGCCTCAAGGACGCGGTCAGCACCATGGTGGACGACGGCCTCGCCGTCGCCTTCCACAACGCCCGCAACCGGGCCCTGCGAGGCGGCGTGGAGATCATGGAGCTGCACCACCAGCGCAAGGCCACCGCCGACGCCCCGCGCGGCCAGCGCCCCACCCTGGACCAGGTCTACGGCTCCACCTGGTACGTCTCCGGCGCGGGCAGCGTCCTGTTCGTCACCGGCAAGGCCGGCGACCCCGCCGTCACCCTGCACCACCTCAAGACCCCCACCGGCGAGATCGGCCCGCTCGACGTCACGCACGACCATGCGCGCGGCACCACGACGGTCGACCCGACCAAGGACCCCGCCGTCCTCCTGCGCACAGCCCCGAACGGGTTGAGTGCACGGGAACTGGCAACCGTCCTGACCGGCGGAGGCGATCCCGAACGCGCCGACGTAGAGAAAGCCCGGCGCCACCTGAGCCGCCTCGTCGACAGCGGCCTGGCGAACAGGGCCGACGGCATCGCCGGAGGAGCAGGAGGCGGGCAGCAGACCCGCTACTACGCCTCCGCACGCCACCTCACCGCCGTCGGCTGAGCCCCACCAGCCCACGCGAAGCGATCACGCGACCGTACACGCGGCCCTCACGCGAACACCCCGCCGTGAACCGCTCACAGCGCACACGCTCACCGCAAAACCGCAGGTCAAGCGATCACGCAAGCGTCCACGCCGTACACGCGCCCAAGCGATCACGCGCGGGCCCCCCTTTAGAAGGGGGGCCCGCGTGTACGCCCCCTCCGTGAACGCCCCTCACTCCATCGTCTTCCTCCCCTTGGAGACCGTCTGCATGCCCCTCGGCAACTCCGCGCGCATAAGCGCCGACAGCGACGCCATGTCGCTTCTACCTCACTGGACCACCTCGTCTGCGGTCGGCGCAGTCCTGCTCCTCGTAGTCGCCCTGCTCGCTGGATGGCTGCTGCGCCGACGGGTCCGGAAGACCGGTATCGGGCAGCGACGTAACACCGCCGCCGTCCCTGTTGCCGCTGTCGCCGCGATCGGATGCACCGCCTACAGCGCGGACACCAGCTGGCGGTTCGCCGCCGACTACCTGGACATGGGGAGCACCATCGAACGGGCCGCGATGTTCGCCGCCGCCGAGCTCGCCCTGTTCGCAACCGCCCTGCTGGCCCGTCAGAACCTCAACGGCCCGAAGCAGGCACCCGGCCTGCCCGGCACCCTCACCTGGGTGATCACCGCCGTGCAGATCCTGCCCGCCTACGCGGAGTCCGGGCTGGTGGGCGGGACAGTGCGGGCCTTCGTCGGCCCGATCATGGCTGCGATGCTCTGGCACCTGGCCATGGGCATCGAACTACGCCACCGCAGCCCGCACGCGGACTCCCGCAGCCTGGCTGCCGTCCTCGCCCGGCAGATACACGAGCGGCTGCTGGCCCGCTTGGGGATCGCTGACCGGGACGCGGACGCCGCCCGGATCATTCGCGAACGCGCCCTCGACCAGGCCGTCACCCTGATCCTCCGGGCAGAGGCCATGACGCCCGAGCAACGTGCCAAGGGGCGAGGCCGGCGACTCACCCGCCGTCTGCACCAGGCGCTGGAGCAGGCCGACGTCGACCGGGACAAGCGCCAGGACGAGCTGCTGCTGCGCAAGCTCGCCACTCGCCAACAGGCCCTTGCTCTGGCCTCCATTCCGCTGCCCCGGCGTTGGCCCGCCCTCACCCCGGGCACGACGGGCGGCTTCACGCCTGCCCGCCCGCGCGCCACAGCGACGAAGCGGGCAGAGAACCCGGACCGCCCGCCCGAGAGCGATGCGGGCGATGACACCGCCCACCGGGCTGCCCGCCCGGAGCCCGAAGCCCGTCCGGACAGGCCCGCCCGCACAACCACGAACCCGGAACCGAAACCGGGCGAGGAACCGCCGGACACCGATCCGGGCAAGGCCGCACGGGCCAAGTCGAAGAACCCGGGCCCCAAACCGCGCGCGACAGGCGAACTCCTCACCGAATACGCCCATCGCATCCTCGGCGAGACCGGACGTCTCTCCCGCGACCTGCTGGAGGACACGGTCCGCGATGACGGCTACAGCGTCGCCAGCGACACCGCAGGCGAGGTCGTCCGCACCGTCAAGGCCGAGCTGAAGGCCGCTCGCGCCGACCACCCTCACTGAGCCCGCTCCCCCACAACACCCAAGGAAGACCGCCCAATGCACGACTCGCCCAACGAACATCCCACCGCCCAAACGGAGGCGACCACCGCGGCCCCAAACGGCACAGCAAGTTGGAGGTCCGGACACTCCCCCACAGGGGGAGCGCCCGAACCCGACCCCGCCCCGGGGGTGGCGGGGCTCGTCCGGCACCAGGGGGCGCCGGACGGGAAGGCTGCGACCGAGGGCGGACCGCAGCCGGGCAAGGCCAGCCGCAAGGGCAAGGCCAAGAAAGGAAAATCCCGCCCGCGCGACAAGAAACAGCGCCCCGCCCACAGCGTCCGCCTCAACGAGCAAGAACTCGCCATCATCCAGTCCGGCGCCGATCACGTCGGCATGAGCGTGGCCGGTTTCCTGGCCCACTCCGGTCTGGCCGCCGCCCGCGACCAGTCCCGCACCGCGGCAGCCATCGCCACCGAACGGGACATCCTGACCGCGCTGTTCGGCGTACGCCGCCAGCTCGGCTGGGCGGGCAGCAACGTCAACCAGGCGGCCAAGGCACTCAACTCCGGTGTCGACGCACCGCACTTCGCCGCCGCCCTCGCCGATCTGCAGCGTGCCGCGCAGGCCGTCCAACGGGCGGCAGACAGGATCGCCAACGTGCAGGAGGAGCAGGCGGCTTGATCCCCCGGATCCACAAGCAGGGCAGCAAGACCCTCGGGCTCCTGCACTACCTGTACGGCAAGGGCACCCACGAGGAGCACATCGACCCGCATCTGGTCGCTTCCTTCGACGGCATGGCCCCCGACCCCGGCCGCGACCCCTCGGTCACGAAGAGGGACCTCCAGCACCTCCTCGACCAGCCCCTGTCGCTGCTCGACGTTGACCAGCGTCCCGACAAGCACGTCTGGCACTGCTCGGTGCGCGCCGCACCCGACGACCCGATCCTGTCCGACGAACAGTGGGGTGACATCGCCCGCCGCATGGTCGCCGCCACCGGCATCGACCCTGGCGACGGTGCCGGCTGCCGCTGGGCCGCCGTCCGGCACGCCGACGACCACATCCACATCATCGCCACCCTCGTCCGCGAGGACGGCCGCCGCCCCGACCACCATCGCTCCGGTAAACGCGCCCAGACCGAGTGCCGCCTGATCGAAAAGGAACTCGGCCTGCATCAGGTCGCGCCCGGGGACGGCACCGCCGCCAAGCGAGCCACCAGCGCGGAGCGGCACAAGGCCGAACGGCAGGGCAGGCAGCGCCCGGCTCGCGAGGAGCTGCGGGAGACCGTACGGCGCGCGGTGGCCGGCGCCGACAGCGAGGAGGAACTCTTCGACCGATTGGCCGCTGCCGGTCTGCTGATCCGCAAGCGCGTCGCGCCCTCCGGCGACCTGCTCGGCTACAAGGTCGCGCTGCCCGATGACCGCAACGGTGAGAAGGAGCCTGTGTTCTACGCAGGTTCCACGCTCGCACCCGACCTGTCCCTGCCCCGCATCCGCGAACGCTGGACGCTTCCTGCCGAGGCCGCTTCAGCGGACGACTCCGGGCCAGAGCAGCCGGCCCTGCAGGACGTGACAGGTCCCGCGTTCGCGCGGCGCCGAGCCACCGCCACTACCTGGCAGGCGCTACTGATCATCGACCACGGCGACGACGGCGCAGCAGCGGCCCAGATCGCTGCAGCGGGTGAGGTCCTGGACGCTCTGGCCAAGACCTCCGCCGCCCATACCCGTGCTGAGCTGCGCGAGGCGGCCTTCGCATTCGAGCGGGCGAGCCGCTCCCACGTGAAGGCTCACCGCGGGCACGACCGCGCCCTGCGCCAGGCCGCCCGCGACCTCGTCCACAGCGGGCCGGCCCTCGGCCGCGGGGAAGACGGCGCCACCACCGCCATGCTCATCGATATGGCGTTCTTCCTCGCCATGGCCGCAGCGAACTGGCACGCCAAGAAACACCACGGCCAGCAGGCCGCAGCAGCCCGGCAAACCGCTGAACACCTGCGCGCCGCCTACCATGCCGCCGCAGGTGAACCCATGGCCGTTCTCCGCCAGCGAGGCCAACGCCTGGCCCCGCGTGTTCATCAACGGCAAGCCGGCCTTCTCCACCAGGTGCTGCCAGAGCTAGCCGAACGCATCCGCGCCGAGGCAGGCTGGCCCGCCCTGGCCGCCACCCTCGACGACGCCCGCAGAGCCGGCCATGACCCGGCAGTACTGCTGACCGAAGCCGCCCGACGGCGCGAGCTCGACACCGCGACCTCCGTCAGCGACGTCCTCGTCTGGCGTGTGCGACGCAGCACCCACCTGCCCGCCCTGCCCGAAAGCCCCCACGACACACCCGCCCGAGGCGGTCGCCGCCAAGGCCCCTCTACGCCCACCAGGCAGTCGCCCCCGAGCGCGGTGAACGACTCCAACCGTCGGCGCTGACCAGCCGAAACGGGCGAAACATAGCCGCCGATCGTCGGTTGGCCAAACCGGCGATCCTCCGGACCATTAATGCTTCCACCCACCCCACTCCCGTGAGGAGCACCCGTATGCCCAAGACCCAAGCCCGACCGGAAATCGTCGTCCTACTCTGCGACGCGGACCTCAAGCGCCGGCGTGAGACCAACACGTGGCACCACCTCGACGGGCGCCCGTTCAGCGAGGAGGAGCAGAGCCTCGTCCTCAGGGCCACTCGCGTCGAGTTCGAAGAGATCGAGTCACAGCTCAAGCGATACCAGGAGTACCGGCTCACGACGGACGAAGCTCCGGATGCTCTGCAGCGCTTCCTGGCCCCGTTCATGGAGCGGCTCGCCGAGAAGAATCTCGGCAACGCCGTCGAGCTCATGAACGAGGACGAGCGAGCCGAGCTCGATCACCTCCTCGGCGACATCGTCACACCGGTCCGTTCCTTCGCCCCGTACGCCTTCTGACCTCGGGCCCCACGCTGGCGCATGCCCAACGTGCTGGTGACGGTTTGTAGGACAAAGCCGGCCTCTGACACAGAGGCGTGTGCGTTCCAAGCGATAGCCGGTACGACAGACCGTGACGCCACGAGGGCGCCGGCCAAGGCACAGCAGCACGAAGCCGGGCCCCCTGAGGGGAGGCCCGGCTTCACTGCGTTGGATGGCCTCAGCTGGCTGGAGCGCGCAGGAGCCGGTCGTGTGTGCTCTCCGGCAGCACCCGGCGCAGCACCGGCGCACTGGAACTGAGGGAGCCGACGAACGCGGCGACGAGATCGTGCGGCACGCTGGCGCCGAAGGAAGCCGCCCACAGGTAGCCCGCCCCCAGCACCGGCTCGGCCCACGCCTGCCACCCACCCAGGGCCGCCTCGTCCGCCTCAGCCACCAGCCCCAATGGGTCGCCATCCTGGATGAGGGGCGGCACCTCGCCGAGGCGGACGTGGGAGGAAAAGGTCGGATCGACCGCTCCCGCGCCGGGCTGGTCGACGTCACGCAGCCAGCCGTGCGCCGTAACCGCGTCGAGAACCAACTCGGGTCCACCGAGCCCCAGAGCAGGTTGATCGCGGGCGTCGAGCGTGGTGAGGAAGGTGGCGAGGACCTCTCCGGGAACCTCGGGGGTGAAGTAGGCCGACCACTGGGCGAGCGGGCTGAGCATGTCCGAACGAGCGGACACTTGCCAGGCGATCGGCAGGCTTCCCAGGTGAAACGGCTCGTCCGGCAAGACCCATTGCACCCACCGCAGGGAGTCGGGACTGATGTGCAGGACGGTGCTGCGCAGGACCTGACGGTCCTCCGGCGCCTCGTCCGGCTCTTGGCGCCCGCGGACGATCGTCAAGCTAATCCAGCCGAGGCCGGCGAGCGTGTTGGCGACGGAGTCGTACAAGCGTCCGTCGTCACCGGCCAGGTACCGGGGGCCGACCCAGTACGCGGACGGAACACTCGCCGGGGCAGGCGGGCCGGACGGAAAGTCGGAATGCAGGTATGCCTCCAAGAGCTTAGGGATCTTGATGCCGTCGGCCGCGTCCGAGCTGGACGGTGCCAGGGTTGGCTGCGGCAGTCTCGGGTGGGTGTCCCCTTGCCGTCGACCAGGCAGACGGCGAGGGTGCCTCTGGCAGTCACACCTGCTGGGAGGTCTCCAGCACGCGAGCAACTACGGCAGCGACGACATCGGCCGGCGTCTCGGTGTCGAAGGACATCTGGTAGCCACGCACCTTGGCCGTACCGGTAACGGCGATCTTCCACCCCTCGCCGTCGGTGCCAGGACGTCCGAGCGGGAACCACCCGAGGTAGAAGCGACCGTCCTTCGAATTGACGTGCACGTCCGCGCGGTCGTCCACGACCAGCTGGAAGTCGTCGTCGGAGAACTGGTCCATCACGACTGTGGCCTGGCCCGGGCCGAGTAGCCACTCACGCAGCCGTAGGGCCTCGACGGTGGCGGAGAATCCGGGACCCGATGACACCGCAGCCACAGGAAATCACCTCTTTGACCTGGTGTTTTGCAAGAAGGTCGTCCAGATTCACATGCCGCTGCGGCGTTGGCCAGTCATTCGTGGATCTTTGCTGTCTGCCCCCGGCGAACTGAGAAGCGGAGGCCGGAGGCAGTCAGCAGGATCTGGCCACTGCGGACCTCTGTCTGCTCCACCACCGCGCTGCTACCCGATCGGGGCGACATCCCGAAGTCATGGCAAGTTCCGGCAAGTTCCTGGCCCGACAACCCAATCACGGGCAAGCTCGGGCACAGAGATCTTTACCGGCATCCGAGGAGGACATCATGGCCCTGCGTAAGCTCGGTAAGGACCCGGAGAGTCCCAGTGGCGGCTCCCCCACCATCTACCTCGACGAGGAGAAGGACAGCTACCTCGTGCAGGGGTTGAAGGTGGAGGACATCGAGCGCCTCGGGCAGATGGACGTCCCCGGCCACGAGTCGGTGGTGGAGATCCCCCGGCGCATGGTGCAGTTCTTCCTGGAGGTGAAGAAGGCTGATGAGGACCCCGACGTTTGAGGAGCTGTTCCGCGACTGCCAGAGGACGGCCGTCCATCTGGAGATGCGCGACGCCTACATGAAGTCGGACCCGGCCTTCATCGACTGGAAGGCCGGCGTGACACTCGACCCGGCCGAGCGCTGGGGCGACTGGCACAGCACCGTCACGGAGGCGGCCTCGCGGGGCGTTGAGGTCCGCCGGGCCCGGGTCGTCTCGACTCCCGTCAGCGAGTACATCCGCTTCGAGTACGACGTGACGGACGGGCTGAACATCGCCGCCGGCGAAGACGTGCGCTGGCTCTCCCGGCGAAACGCAACGGGCCTCGCGCTTCCGGGCAACGACTTCTGGCTTTTCGACTCCAGCCTCGTCCTCGTCAACCACTTCGATGGCGACGGCGAGAACATGGAGCTGGAACTCACCGAAGACCCTGAGGTCGCGAAGCTCTGCGAGTCGGCCTTCGAGTCCGTGTGGGCGCGGGCAACACCGCACGCAGAGTTCCAGTCGGCCTGACAGCTCGAACGGCACCTTCGCAGCGACATGACATCACCATCTTCGAGCGTTCAGGAAGCCCGCAGGGCCCTGGGGAAACGCCTGCGCGAAATCCGGCTCGAAGCCGGGCTCACCAAGCGAGCGCTGGCCAACAGTGTCGGCTGGCATGAGTCGAAGTGTTCGCGCTTCGAGAGCGGCACGCGTCCGCCTTCGGAGCGCGACCTTCGTGCGTGGGCCGCTGCTTGCGGCGCACAGAGCGCGGCCGAGGATCTCGTCTCGACGGCCCGAGGCATCGAGGGCATGTATGTCGAGTGGCGCCGGATGGAGCGCACCGGCCTGAAGCAGGCCCAGGAGTCCGTCCTCCCCCTGTGGGAGCGCACTCAGCGCTTCCGCATTTACTCGCCGTGGCTCATTCCCGGCCCCGTGCAGACGGCCTCGTACATCACCGCACTACTCACCTCTATTCGCGACCGCCGCGGCCTGATCGATGATGTGCCGGCGGCCGTCAAGGTGCGCGTGGAGAAGCAGCAGATCGTCTACGGCAACCACACGTTCGCGATCCTCCTGGAAGAGGGAGCACTCCGAAAGCGCATAGGCGGAACGGACGTGATGGCCGGTCAACTCGGCTATCTGCTCAGCGTCATGGCTCTGCCCTCGGTAAGCATCGGCATCATTCCTGAGGACGCCGACCGTTCAAGCCTCTGGCCTTCCGAGGGCTTCTTCCTGTACGACGACCACACGGTCCACGTCGAACTCGTCTCGGCCCACCTCGCTGTCACGCAGAAGCACGAACTTGCCATGTATGCCCAGACGTTCACGGATCTGGCCGAACTTGCCGTCTACGGCTCGGCAGCGCGGGAAATCATCACGGCAGCCATCGAATCCCTGGGGTGAACGCCGGGCAAGTTCCGGCACACTCGTAGAGCCCCTCATGTCGTTCTTCCTAGCGTTACTGGCACGGCTGGAAGACGTGCGCTGAAGGGGCGAAACGGTGATCACTTTGGCAAGTACTGGCAAGGCATCGAGAGCAACCGACGGCGCTGGAACCGAAGTTCTCCCGATCGACGTTGAGACAATCTCCGAGAGCACCGAGGCAGTCCTCTCCATGCAAATGGCCACCTCGACCCGCAAGGACATGGACGTGTCCCTGCCGGAGATCGTCGGGCACCTCAACCTTCTACTCGGTGAGGATCTGGGAGCAGACGAGGACGAGGACGTGCGGGAGCTGTTCCGCAAGGGGTACCGGCTCCTCGACTTGAGAAATCGTCCGACCACAGAGACCCCGTCGTTCGGCGCATTCATCTACCTCCGGGACGCCGCCGACGTCACGCGAAGGCTCCTGTGGATCTACACCCAGCGTCACGGGCTCGGTGCCCCGTGAGTGTCAGGGAGGACCAGATCGTCCGGGAGCTGTCCCACTACATCTACGAGCACCCTGACGAGCAGATGGCGCTGATGCCGGTGTACGACGCCGCCCGCGACCACGCACAGCGCGGAACCTGCACCCACAGCCGGCGCTGCCCCCTCGTGACGACGGGCGCGGTCGTCGTCGACGAACGCAACTGCGTCCTCTCCCTGCGGCACGAAGGGGCCTTCGCCCTCGCGGAGGCGGAACCCGAGGAACGGGACAACTCTCTCAGCGGAGCGGCCCTGCGCCTGTTGGCCGAGGGGGTCGGCATCCGCGAGGTATGGACGGAACCCGACAGCGAGGGACCCTTCCTGATCGACGTGACCAGAGCCGGGCACCACAGGTACGGCCCCCGCCTCCGGATCGGCTTCCGATACCTCTTCCGCTCCCACTCCGGGGCCGTCGCCCCCATGGTGATCGAAGCGGGCACGGCGGCCTGGATGCCCCTCGGAGAAATCGGCATCCCGTCAGTCCGCAACCGGCTTCACGGCCACCTGGTCGGCGCCCGATGAGCCCCCGGGACCAGCAACTCGCCTACGTGGCAAGCCTCTTGGCACTCGGCGGTTCGATCCTCCTGGCCATCTGGAGAGGCTGAATGTACGAGCGCCGCACCACCGACCCGACTCCTGCACCCCCTCCGCCCCTCGGCACCATCGCAGGCCAGAGGCAGCCAAACGATGTCCGCATAGGCGACTTCGTGTGCCTCGACCGGCTGTACCTGCGGGTCCGCGACATGAGGTCCGCCGGCACCTCGGGCCACCGGGTGCTGATCTTCGACGGGCACTCCCCGTGGGTCATGAATAAGCCGACGACCACGTATCGGCCCATCGAACTCCTCTGACCCGAGTCCCATTCGGCCATCACAAGAACTGTCACCTCAGCCCAGCGAGGAGCTTTGCCATGCGCTTCCGCAAGATCCACGGAGCGGGGAACGACTTCGTCCTGTTAGCCGACTCCACACCTGACAGCGAGAAGGACTGGTCAAAGGAGGCTGAACGCCTCTGCGCCAGACGAACCGGCGTAGGCGCGGACGGCCTCGTCATCAGCAGCCTGATCAGCATCAACCCGGTCGTCCTCGACGTCGGCTGCTTCAACGCCGACGGCTCGATCGCGACGATGTGCGGCAACGCCCTACGGTGTACTGCCTGGGCCGCGCACCACGATCACGGCTTCCGCGAGATGAGTCTCCGCATGGCGGGGGTGATGCACGAGGCGATCGTGAGTGACAACTCCGTGTGGGTCACGGCCGAAGTCGGCGCGGTCCATCCCCGACGAGTTCAGACCGTCATCAACGGCAAGCCGACCTGGTTCGACAGCGCCCACACCGGCACCGAACACGTCGTCGCCGTCGTGGACGACGTGGACGCCATCGACGCGGAACTCGTCGGACGCCTCGTGCGCCACCACGCCAACCTTGCCCCGCTGGGAACGAACGTCAACTTCGTACAGGCCGCCGGCAGCCAGACGCTGAAGGTCCGCACCTACGAGCGCGGCGTCGAGGCGGAAACCCTGTCGTGCGGGAGCGGAGCCGTCGCGGCCGTCGTCATCGCCACCCTGCGCGGACTCGTGTCGCCGCGTGCCGTCACCGTCCACAACCGGGCCGGGGAGCCGCTCACGGTCCGGCCGCATCCCGACCGACCGAAGCGGACTCACTGGGTCGGCGGGCCGGTCACCAACACCTTCGAAGGGGTCCTCGCATGACTCAGTTCCTCAGCCCCAGCTCCGGCCTCGCGGTGCGAGATGCCACCCAGAAGCTTCGCGACTGGCAGCGCGCCCGAGAGGGGCTCGGTGTCGCTCTCGTCTACGGGCCGGTATCGGTAGAGGACCGGCGCTACCACTCGAAGTGCCCCGTGAACCAGCGTTCCGTGACCGCTTTGTCCGAGGCCCTGGACGACATCGGGGCCCGCTGGAAAGTGCTGAACCCGTGCGAGCCGGACTTCATCATGGAGTTGGCCGGGTACGACGTGGCTCTCTCGAACCTTCACGGTCCGTACGGCGAGGACGGGAGGCTACAGGGCCTGCTGGACTACCTGCGCGTGCCGTACTGCGGCAGCGGAGTCGCCGCGTCCGCGGTGGCCGCCGACAAGATCCTCTGCAAGCGGGTGATGCTGAGTCTCGGCGTCCCCACGCCCGGATGGTGGGTGTGGTCGGGGGGCCCGATGCACTGGAACGGGCGGGCGGCGATGGTCAAGCCGCCCTTCGGCGGCTCCAGCGTGGGCATGAGCCTGGTCCGCGAACAGGCCGACCTCGCCAGGGCACTGGCGGACGCAGCCGGCGAGGAGGGTGCAGACGTGCTGGTCGAGGACTACCTGACCGGCGTGCCGCTGACCGTGGGGTTGCTGGAGCTGCCCGGAGGCGCGGTTGTCGTGCTCCCCCCGCTGGCCACCGAAGCCACCGAGGCGGAGTTCTACGACGCCGACACGAAGCTCGACGTGGAGTCCAGGGGCGCCGTAGCCGTACGGGCCGCCGAACTGCCGCCCGAGGTGCTGGCCAGGGTCACCGAGCACGCCACAACGCTGTGGGACGGACTCGGCCTCCGTGGTTCAGCGCGCGTCGACTTCATCCTCACCGAGGACGACCAGCCGTACGTGCTGGAGGTCAACAGCACGCCGGGCATGTCCCGCGACAGCAACTTCGTAGTGGGCGCCGCGATGGTCGGACTCACGCACACGGATGTCGTGCTGGCGATGCTGCACGAGGCGCTGGCCCGTCCGCCATACGATGTTCCCCTGCCCACTCCCGCGTTCGCCGGCACCACCCTGACTCGGGAGGCTGCCCTCTCACCGTAGGAGCACGCCGCTGTGTCGCGCGTCCACGATGTCCCCATGTGCCGACAGCTCATCGCCCCCGCCGAATGGGATCTACACGGTGGGTGGGCACTCGGGGACCGGGCCGAATGGTCCAACCGGGCGTGCGGCTTGGCGTCGCTGAGAATGATCCTGCTCGCCTACCGGCGCGAGGCACCTACGGTCACCGAACTGCTGAAACTCGCAGTCAAGAACGAGGTTCTGACCCCGCGTGGAGCACTTCACGCGGGGATCGCGAGCCTGTCGACCGATCTCGGCGTCCCTGCGACCGCGGAGCCCGTGCGGGTCGAAGACCTGCTCGCCCGCCTCGATGACGCACCCGTCATCGTGTCCGTCACCGAGCAACTCCCCGACGACGGCCGTTCCGGAGGCCACCTCGTCATCCTTCGCGGCTACGAGGACGGCCCCGACCCGACGATCTTCATCCGGGATCCATCGGCCTGGGGGCAGACTCACGATCGAATCCCCCTCAGCCGACTGTCCCCTTCTTACGCCGGCCGCGCGATCACCTTCGCGCCCCTGAACAACGGAGAGTCTTGATGCCCGAGGCAGACGGCGACACGACCGAGGCCGCAGGCGGCCGAAGGATCGCCGTACTCGGAGAGATGCTTGAGCTGGGCGACGAAGCCGTGGAGGCTCACCGCCAGGTCGGTCGCATGGCAGCCGAGAACGGCGTCGATCTCATCGTGGCGGTCGGCGACACACTAGCCAAGCAACTCGCCCTCGCGGCGGGCGCGGCAGGCGTGCCGGACATCGCGATGGTCGGCGACAACGGCACCGCCGCTGCCTACTTGGCGTCCATCCTCCGCCCCGGCGACATCGTCCTCGTGAAGGCGTCCCGCGGTGGACAGCTCTGGCAGATCGCCCAAGCACTCACCGGGCAGCCGGTCACCGGCCTGTGAGCAGCCGTCGGCCTGGCGGCCTACCCTCAACTCATGAATCCGCCGATGTCACTTGCCAAACATTTCGGCTGCTCCACCAGGGGAAGGCTTGGCGGACTTGCGTACGCCAAGTGGTACGGGTAGAACGCCGCGTTCCGTCAATTCCGATACGGAAACGAGAGGGCCAGAGCAGACAGCTTCCAGCAGTTCTCGCTGAGCCGATTCCTCCTGCACTAGCAGGCCAAGGATGTTGAGGAGCGCGAGCAGCTCCGTTGTCCAGTTGGGGGACCACCGGCGGGCTACAACAGTGTCCAGCTCCAGTCGTCGTTTGCCTGCAGGGTTCCGCCGCCGGTAGCCGAACCACTTGTCCAGAACATTCATCCCGGAGACCTGATACTCCCTGGTGGACGGTGGCACCGGTGCGATGCAACCGTCGCCGATCCACAAGCGCTGTTCCTCCGGCTCGTAGCGGAGGGACTGAGGCATCCCCTCTTCCGTATCCGGTATCTCCACGACACAGCGAGGTCGGTGAGAGGGAAGTCTTAGTGTCTCGCACGAGCGTCCCTCAGCCGGATCTGCGAACCGGTCACCATATGTGTGCAGCCACAAAACACGACGGCCTATGTGAAGAGAACGGCCCCACAGGTGCGCATCGCCAGTAAGCGGTACGCGGACGCCAGGATCTTCGAGGTCTTCCCGAAAGCGTTCTGTGTAAGCGGGGTGGGCGACCATGGCCGCGACATAGGCCAGGAAGTCTTCGGGAGTGACCGGCGTGCCGTACTGCCTTGAGAGCAATTCGAGCAGGCCGGGAGCAATGTTCTGAACTTCGCCCCGCGCATCGCGGTACAGCGGCCGAACGCAACCGCTGCGGCCGTTGTAGTAGTGCATGTCGGGTATCAGAGCACTGAAAACGAGGGCCGGTCCGTTCACGACAGCGTGAGCGTTTTGCTCGACAGTGAACACTTGACGATCTCCGCGAACGCGCCAGAGGTCAGGACGCGCGACGACCATCAACCTGTGATCCGGCATCATAAACTGCCGGTCGAAGGCTCGGTAACCAACCTGAATGGGATCAGGCTGCGAGCGCTGCTCATGCCGTAACGGCGTTGCGTCGTAGCCCGTCGTGCCGAAAAGAGGCGCCACTCGACTGTCGATCGTGCGGTCTCTGGCTTCTCCGAACAATTTCTTTCGCTCGGATTCGTCGGCTCCCAGGAAAATACGCCATCTCATGTGAAGCGTCGACTCGTCCGGTGCGTAGACCCATACCCGGCCGGGTGTCACCCCGCGTGAGGACCACGGGATCAGGTCCGCAAGTAGCGGTGCACTCAACCACAGGTCACCGCCTTCCGGGAGGAACGGATCAGTGGGCCCGGTGGCACAGTCCCGCCACTCGGGGTCGTCCAGAGTCAGCCCTAACAGACGCTGGGCTTTCTCGTCTCGATGCCCGTGAACTTTCATGTGGTGCACAAGGGCGGTGTCATCACGGTGGCCGTCTCGACGACGCACGAATACCGCGATGCAAAGCTCTTGGGCCACGTCTGGGAAGAGGCGGGTCGCCACCTCTGATCGTTGACCTTCAGGGGAGAGATCAATGATCCAGCCCTCGTCTGCCGATTGCCGCAGATAGCGGCGCATACCGGCGAACGCGCGGCTCTTCAGCCAAGCTTTCGGGGTGATGTAGGCAACTACGCCGAACGGAGCGTCGTCGTGTGCGTCGAATACCTTCCAGGTCCCCCAGCGCCAGAAGAAGGTGTACAGGTTGGACATCTTCGACTCATAGGTGCCATTGCCAGTAAGGCGAAAAGCATCGAGCGGCGGCGCCTCACCGACATTTGGATCACCTGACTCGATCCATTTTCCCGCGCCTCTGGAGACAGCGTCATGAGGAGGATTACCGATGACCACCATGACGCGCTCATCCCGCTTGATCCTGTTGGCCTGTCGCCGAGACTCCGCGAGCGGACGGTACGTATGAGGAATCCAGTTGAATTCGGCCCTGGGATTGTCGAGGGTGTCGGCTACCAAAAGGCGCAGCCCCTGTTTCGGAGCGGCCGAGCCGTAGTCCTTGAGCAGTGCGTGCATCCGAAGATCTGCCACAGCGTAGGGGCCGATCTGTCGTTCAAAGCCGATCAGCCGCTGGCCAACCATCTGCCGAAGTTGGGGGCCGAGCGCCCCAGGACCCTCTTCCTCGGCGATCGTGGCGGCTGCTCGTTTCAGAACTGACAGCAGAAATGTTCCGGTTCCCATGGCAGGGTCAACCACGACCACTTCAGGTGACGCAAACCCGGTCTCGATCCCGAAGGACCTTTTCAGAATCGCTTCGGTGAGGCGGACCATGGCCTCGACCACTCCGTGAGGGGTGTAGTAGGAACCGGTGCGCATGCGCAGATCACGGTCGTAGATCTGCAGGAAATCCTCGTAGAGGAGTAGGTAGGAGTCTCCGGAACCGTCATCCAGCCTGCTCCAGTCGACGACTCCCACCACCCGCAGCAGCGTGTCCAGCGTGGTGGCAAGACCGACGGTTGACGACTCCTCGGTGAGGACATCGAGAGCCTTGCCCATCAAGGAATGCCGCTTGCCGAGCTTCGTAGCGATGGCGTGAATGGACTCTCCATCGAACGCGATGCCTTCGACCCTTGCCAGCAGGAGAGCGAACACCACCGTCTGACCGAACTGTTCGACGAACTCGTCATCAGTGGTCTCGGGGAACAGCAGCCGCCGCCACTCTTCGGCGATGTCTGTGAACAGTCGGCGGCGCCTTCCAGCTCTCTCCAGCGTCATTGCCTCCGCCACCTCGTCGCAGAGCAAGCGACACAGGCCGGCCACGGAACGGACCAGCTGCGCGGTAGTGCGGGGCGGCTTTGGCTGCCAGGTGAGGAAGTCGTGGAGCACCCTCGCCAAAGCCTCGTCGCCGGGCGTGAGCCGAGACCCCGCAGAGAGAACCGAACCCTGCATTCCGGCAAGTCCCCCGATGCGTCGGCCGCCCCGATACAGCCCGAACTCATTCCCGTCGCAATAGAGGACGTTGGGGAGAAATTGCAGCTTCTTCCACTGCGCGGCGTTCTCCCCTGTGAAGAGGGAAGGGTCCGCGCCACGCCCCGGCTGCTTCAGTTCGATGTATCCGACGAGCGCCCCGTCGACGGACACCGCGTAGTCGGGCCTGGCACGCAGGTCGACGAGCGGGACTTCGCCAGTCAGCGTGACACTGAGTCCCAACCGCCTTCCGACCGTTCGGATCAGGGTCTCCAACGGCCCACGGAGCTGGTCCTCCTGCCACCCGCCGCCTTTCAGCTTCGGGGTGACTTCAGCACCGAAAGCGGATACGGCCGCCCGCACAGCTTCTTCGTAGGTACCGCGCCGACCATCTCGTCCCGCCATGCCGCCCCCTGACGGGCAAAGACGGCCGACGGCATTGGTGCGAACCACACGGCCGCACCCTGCCTTCGAGTACGCCGGGGCTCCTCCCCGACATCACCCTCTTACTGAATGTAAGAAGCCGACCGCAATTTGTGAAGAGTGCATCGCGAGAGCTGGACTGCCCTTGAAGCAGTGGATGCTCTGGAATGCAGGTCCGTGGCCCGTATCCCGACATCGCCGAACCACAGCTGCTACGGCTGCGTGTAGCCGATTGACGGGGCCAACTGGCGGCCGTCCTGAGCGCGTCTGGCTCTGACATCGGGAACACGCTCCCACCGCATCCCAGTGTCTCGACCCGCGTGCCCGGCCTCCAGGGGTGACCCACCTCGCGGCGCTGCTCCTGGGAACGATCTGGTAGCCGAGCCACTCCCAATGCCTGTCGCCGGCACGACCCTGGCCCCGCCGCGGTCTCAGTTCTGGTCTCATTCGCCCCCGTCCGGCGCCGTTCAAGGGCGCCACTACCGTCCACTCCATCCCAGGTCAGAACACCCCCGTCCCCCGCCGAACCCCCAGACGAAGACTTGGAAAGCGTGTTGGGGGCAACCCCTCACGAGTTCGAATCTCGTATCCTCCGCCAGTGCCTCACCGGGCACGAAGTCGAAGGGCCCCACCGTTCGCGGTGGGGCCCTTCGACGTTGTGGCCGGCTACCCGGGCCGGCCGTCCGTCACCGTTCGATGCGGATCCGCCGCTCCTCGCTCACCTGGTCGATCTCCGAGACGCGGATCGTCGTTCGCATGGTCCAGGTGCCGGGGAGGGGGAGGGTGAGGGTGTTGGTGCTCCAGTAGCCGCCTCGGTCGACGAGTCGCGCGTCGATGGGGCCGACGTCCTTGTCGGGGAGGGTGAAGGAGAGGCGGAGTTCGGGTACGGCGGCCAGGGCGCCGTCGGGGCCGAAGACCACGGCCTGTACGGCGTTGTCGCCGGTGCGGCCGGGGTCCAGGGTGATCTGGACCGTGCCGCGGCCGGAGCCGCCGACCTCGAAGGGGATCGTGGTGACGGACGCGGGCAGCACCCCGCCGGCCGGCACGGCCCGCGCCGCCTCGTCCGCCGCCCGGCCCGGCAGGGTGCTGGTGAGCACGGTCGTGACCACCAGGACTACGGCGGCGACGACCGCCTCGGCCAGGACGGAGCGGCGCAGTCCGCGCCGGAGGGCGTCCGCGGCGGTGGAGAGGTCGTCGTCGGGGGCGGACGGCTCCGGTTCGGCGGAGTCCGGCGGCGGGGCCGGTGGGCCCCCGGCCGGCACCGGTTCCGGTGCCCGCTCGCGCTCCCGTTGCCGTACGGGCGTCCTGGTCGCCGCCAGTGCGGCCGTCCAGCGCCGGGAGACGGCCGCCGCGGCCAGCAGTACGGTCACCAGCGCCACCTTGGCGAGCAGCAGCCCGCCGTACGTCGTCCCGGTGAGCGCCTGCCAGGAGCCGAGGCCGCGCCAGGACTGGTAGACGCCGGTGACGACCAGGACGGTCACGGAGACGAAGGCGATGCGCGAGAAGCGCGCGACCGTGGCGGCGTCCGGGGCCGCGCGCAGGGTGACGAGCAGGGCGACGAGGCCGCCGAGCCAGACCGCCGTGGCCAGCAGGTGCACCACGAAGGACGTCACCGCGAGCGGCACCTGGATTCCGGCGGCGGCGTGCTCGGCGGCGGCCCAGGTCAGGGCGAGGGCGAGGGCGAGTACGGCGCCCACGGCGGCAGCCACCGGGCGGGGCTGCCGGTGGCGGTCCTCGCGGCCCATACGCAGCAGGAACAGCGCTACCGGCGCGAGCAGCGCCAGCCGGGCCAGCAGCAGTACGCCGGGGCGGGTCGTGAGGGTGTCGGCGAGCGCGCCCGCGTCCAGGGCGTCCGCCGGTCCCGTGCCCGCCTCGTACGGGGCGCGCAGGAGGAGCAGGGCGAGCGTGGCGCCCAGCAGGGTCCACCAGCCCGCGACCAGGGGGCGGCGCAGCGCGGAGACGTCCGGCGGGCGGCACAGGGCGACGAAGGCGGCGATGCCGATGAGCAGGGCGGCGGCGAGGTAGGAGAGGTAGCGGGCGACTTTGTTGAGGGTGGCGGTCAGGGGGTCCTCGGACGGGCCCGTGTCCACCGGCGCGGTCGTCGTGGAGGGCCGGCCGACCGAGAAGGTGAAGGCGCCGGAGATGGGGTGGCTGTCGGCCGACACCACCCGCCAGGCCACGGTGTACGTGCCCTCCCCCAGCTCGGCGGGCAGGTCGACGCGGGCCGTGTCGGAACGGCCGTCGGCCCGGTCGGCGTCCCCCGTGCGCACCCGGTGGCCGCCGGGGTCGAGGACGCGGAAGGAGTCGTCGCGCAGGCCGACGGACTCGCTGAAGGTCAGGGTGACGTGGCCGGGGGCACGCTGGAGGACGGCTCCGTCGCCGGGGTCGGTGGAGTTGAGGGCGGCGTGGGCGGACGCGGGGGCCGCGCCGCCGAGGAGGAGCAGGACCAGCAGGGGGCCCAGCAGCACCAGCCGCCGGACTCCGCGCCGGTCCGGCCGGTCCCGGCGCTCCCCTCCCGCCCGCCGGTCCGGCCGGCCTCCCCGCCCTCGGGCTCCAGCGCGTGCACCGCCCACACACCTCACGTCGCATCTCCGTCGTCGGGACCCACTGCCTCGGGGATACGTACGGACACGGAGGCCGCCCCGCTCACCCGCTCGCCCCGCGGATCCTCACCACGACGGGCGTGCCGTCACCCCGCCGTCCACCACGAGGTCGTGGCCGGTGATCCAGGACGCCAGCCGCGAGGCGAGGAACGCGCACGCGTCGCCCACGTCCTCCGGGCGCCCCAGCCGTCCCGTGGGCGCCGCCCGCCGCCAGCGCCGTACGCCCTCCGGCCAGGCCTCGTCGAGGCCCTCGCGGTCGATGAGGCCGGGCGAGACGGAGTTGACCCTGACGCCCCAGGGGCCGTACTCCATGGCCGCCGAGCGGGCGTGCATCACCACGGCCGCCTTGGATGCGCTGTAGTGCGCGTGGGCGGGCGCGGGGGCGGACGCCTCGATGGAGGCGATGTGGGTGACCGTGCCGCCGCCGTCCTGGGCCCGCATGATCCCGGCCGCGGCCTGGGTGCAGGCGAAGACGCCGGTGAGGTTGGTGTCCACGACCGAGCGCCATTCGGCGGCCGTCATGCCGGGCAGGTCCCGCAGCGGTTGCACGCCCGCGTTGTTGACCAGTGCCGTCAGCCGTCCGCCGCCCCAGTCGGCGGCCTCCTCGACCAGGCGCCGGGCGGCGTCCTCGTCGGTGAGGTCGGCCCGCAGGACGGTGGCGCTCCCGCCGCGTTCCCGGATGCGGTCGGCCGTCTCCCGCGCCGCCGCGACCGCCGTACGGCAGTGCAGCGCGACCGCCGCGCCCTCCTCGGCGAACCGCAGCGCGATGCCGCGGCCGATGCCGCCGCCGGCGCCCGTGACGAGCGCCACCTGACCGTCGAGGAGCCGCGTGGGCGGGTTCATGGGCGGGTTCATGGGCGGCACAGTTCCACGATCCGCGCGGCCCGGTCCGGATAGCGCGCCGTGAGCTCGGCCGCGTCGCCGTGCTCGTAGTCCCCGTAGGTGAATCCGGGCGCCATGGTGCACCCGAAGAGCGTCCACGTGCCGTCGGCCGCCACGCCGGCGCCCATCCAGGTGCCGGCGGGGACCGTGAACTGCACGTGCTGGCCGCCCAGGACGTCCGGTCCCAGTACGGCCGTACGGGTGCCGCCGTCGGGGGAGAGGAGCAGCAGTTCCAGTGGGTCGCCCAGGTAGTGGTGCCAGACCTCGTCGGCGGGCAGGCGGTGCAGTGCGGAGAAGTCGCCGGGGCGGGCGGTGAGCAGGGCGACGATGGCCGAGCCCGCGGGGCGTCCGTCCGGGCGCTCGGGGCCTGCCCAGGTACGCCGGAACAGGCCGCCCTCGCGGGGGATCGGCTCCAGTCCGTAGTGCGCGATCAGGTCCTCTGCGGTGGGCGGGGAAGTCACGCCGGGAACGCTACCTCCCGGCGGAGGAAAGCGAGTTGCGCCTTCTTCTTGGGCAGGTACACGTCCGGCAGGTCGACCTCGGGCAGCACGACCGCGGGTCCGGCGGTGAAGCCCTGCCTGAGGAAGCGGGCGATCGCCTTCTCGTTGCCGATGTCCGGGTCGACCACGATGCGGGTCCGGTCCAGGCCCAGCAGCACGTACGCCATGAGGGCCCCGGCCAGCGCGGCGGTCCAGCCGGGCCGGGCGCCCTTCGTTCCGGCGGGGGCCAGCAGCAGGTGGACGCCGATGTCGCCGGGCTCGACGTCGTAGCACTCGCTCACCCGGTCGGCCCCGGGCTCGTAGGTCTGGAGCAGGGCGACCGGGTCGCCGTCCTTGACCACCAGGTGGGCGTGGTGGGTGTCGAGGGTGTCCATGTGCGCGTAGACGGCCTCGACCTGGTCGCGCGTCAGGTCCGTCATCCCCCAGAACGCGGCGCGTTCCTCGCTCACCCACCGGTGGATCACCGCGGCGTCCTCGGTGGCGTCGAGGGGGAGGACGCGGACGGTGCCGAAGCCGTCGAGAGCCTGCTCGTGGAGAGGAGTGCGGGTGGCGTACGGGGTGGGGTGGGCCGTGGGAGGGAGGGTGCGCGGGTCAGGCATCGGAGTCCTTCGTGAGCTGGTCGAAGTCCGTGACCACGGGGGCGAGTTTCCCGCCGAGCCACAGGGGTTGCTGGTCGTGGTGGTGCGGCGAGCCGGGGGTGCCCGAGGCGGCGTGGGGCACCGCCCAGCGGCTGTTGCTCCGGTCGGCCAGGTCCCAGACGTAGCGGGCGGCGGGGCCGCGGGCGGCGCGGTCGGTGATGCCGGGCACGGGGGACGTGCACAGGACGCAGTCGTGGTCGCCGGAGAGCCGCGGGCCCGGCGTGGGGGTGGGGGTGGTGTCGGGCAGCGCCCGCCAGGCGGCGAGGCGGTGGGTGTCGCCCCAGGTGCCGGCCGGTGGCCGCGCGGCGACCTCCTCCAGCGCCGCGCGGACGGCGGCGGCGCGGTCGATGCCGTACAGGTCCTCCGCGCGCAGCAGGTGTTCGAGGGCGTGTCCGACGCGCGGCACGAGCGCGAGCCACGGCTGGAGCACCTCGGGGTACGCGGGCGGCACGGACGCGGGGGCGAGGACGGGGTGGGCCGCCAGTCGCCGTACGACGGCCGTGCGCAGGGCGGCGTAGTGGGCCGCGTCGGCGCTGTCGGCGTCCATGTGCCGGTCCCAGGCCAGGAGACGGTCGCGGAGGGCGGCGGCCTCGGGGGTCAGGCCGTCCAGGGTGGTGAGACGGTCGAGGAGGGCGGCGGCCGAACCGAGGTGGGTGTCCGTGTGGATGGCCGGCATGTCCGCCGCCGACCAGCGCTCCCTTCCGGCGAGCAGGGCGGTGATGCGGTCGGCGCGGTGCGGCGGGGCGAACTCGATGCCGAGCGGGGTGGCCGGGCCGCGCTGGTTGGCCATCACGGCGACGCCGTCGGTGAGGCCGGCCCGGGGCGGGGTGTGCCAGCCGTGCCATTCGTGGCCGGGCTCCCAGGCGGGTACCGGGCGGAGGCGGTTGGCGTCCGGTCGTACCGGCACGCGTCCGGCCACCCGGTGAAGCAGCCTGCCCTCGGTGTCGGCGGCCTGCACCACGTTGACCGGCTCGGCCCACGCGTCCAGGGCCCGGTCCACGTCGGCGACGCGGCGGGCGCGGAGCAGGGGCAGCAGGGCGCCGAAGCCGAGGTCGGCGGTGACGCGGGGCGGGTAGCGGAGGCTGAGGGCGGCCGGGGTGCCGTCGTCGAGGCCCTCGGGGCCGCCGGCGATCACCGGGCCGCGGTCGGTCTCGATGACCTCGACCTCGACGGTCTCCTCCCCCTCCTTTCCGTCCTCCCCCTTCTCCCCCGCGACCCGGATCAGTTCGGTGTGCCGGGCGGCCCGGTGCCAGGTGCCGTCGGGGCCCAGTGCCTCGACGCCGGCGCCGGTGCGGCGCAGTCGCTCCTGGTACAGGTCCTGGTAGTCGGACATCGCGTTGGTGATGGCCCAGGCGACCGTGCCGGTGTGGCCGAAATGGGCGATGCCGGGGATGCCGGGCACGGCCAGGCCGACGACGTCGAACTCCGGGCAGGACAGGTGGATCTGCTGGTAGACGCCGGGGTCCTCGATCCAGCGGTGCGGGTCGCCCGCGATGACCGCGTGCCCGGTCGTGGTCCGGTCGCCGCTGACCAGCCAGCCGTTGCTGCCTGCGGTGCCGGGGCCGTCGGTGGCGAAGAGGGCGACGGCCTCCGGGCCCAGGTGGGTGGTGATGTGCTCGCGCCAGAGCTTGGCGGGGAAGCCGGCGAAGAGGATGTGCGTGGCGAGCCAGACCGCGAGCGGAGTCCAGGGTTCCCAGCGGCCGGGGATGAGGCCGGTGCGGGTGAATTCGGGGGCGCTGTGGGGGGTTCTCCGTGTTCTCTGTTCGGTGAGGCCCTCGTTCACGCCGTCCACGTACGACCGCACCCACGCGGCCGTCTCCGGGTCCTTCTTCTCCAGGGCCGCGTAGCAGCGGCGGGCGGTGTCGGCGAGGCGTGCCCGCCGGGCGAGGCGGTCCCAGGAGAGGGCCTCGGGGCCGAGGAAGGACGCGGAGGTGCCCTGGGCGCGGTGCCGTTCGACCTCCAGTTGCCAGGCCCGGTCCCGGGCGGTCACCCGGCCCTGGGCACGGGCGAGTTCGTCCGCGCTGTCCGCGCGCAGGTGGGGGATCCCCCAGGCGTCACGGTATGTCTCGGCGCTCACCCCTGTGCCCCTACTTTCCTTTAGGTTAGGCTCACCTAAGTATTGCCGTGGTGGCCGAATAGTACGTGAAGGGTGAAGAAACGATGGGGCAGGGGCGGGGTTGGGAGGGCGCGGTCCTCAAGCTGATGCGCGCGAAGGACTTCGAGTTCACGGTGACGGACGCGGAGGACGTGACCCCGGAGTTCCGGCGGCTGCGGCTGACCGACGGCGGCATGCTGGCGGCGACCGGGGCGCATCCGACGATGTGGGTGCGGCTGTGGTTCGAGAACGCGGGCAAGCCGCACCAGCGGGGTTACACGCTGGTCGACCCGGACCCGGCGGCCGGCACCTTCAGCATGGAGTTCGCCCTGCACGAGGGGTGCGCGAGCGACTGGGCGCGGGCTGCGAAGCCGGGGGACACCATCGAGGCGACGGTCCAGGGAACCGGGTTCGACTTTCCGGAGCCCGCTCCGTCGCGCGTGTTCGCGGTCGCGGATCCGGCGTCGCTGCCCGCGCTGAACTCCCTGCTCGACGCGCTGGGGCCGGTGCCGGCGACGATCTGGTTCGAGGGGGGTGACGACGACGGGCTGCCCTTCCGTACGGATCCCGGGCGGCACGAGGTCCGGGCAGTGCCGCGCCGGGACGCGGGGGCGCATCTGGTGGCTCGGGTGAAGGAGGAGTTGCCGGAGCTGGTGCGGGACGCCGGCGGCGAGCCGTACGTGTGGATCGCCTGCGACACGGCGACCACGCGGGCGCTGGCCTCGTATGCCCGCAAGGAGCTGGGGCTTCCCAAGCAGCGGGTGAACGCGCTGGGGTACTGGCGCGCGTCCTGAGCCGGTACGCGCGATCATCGGGGCATGGACGTCACACTGCACCTCGCCCAGGACCCCGAGGCCGACGAACTCCTCGGCCGCAGTCCCCTCGCCGCGCTCGTCGGCATGCTGCTCGACCAGCAAGTGCCGATGGAGTGGGCGTTCAAGGGGCCGTCGACCATCGCGCGGCGTATGGGGGCGGAGGATCTGGACGCGCACGACATCGCGGCGTACGACCCCGAGGGGTTCGCCGCGCTGCTCTCCGAGAAGCCGGCCGTGCACCGGTACCCGGGGTCGATGGCGGGGCGCGTCCAGCAGCTGTGCCGGTACCTCGTCGAGACGTACGACGGTGACGCCGAAGGGGTCTGGCGGGGGGTCGAGACGGGCGGGGAGCTGCTGAAGCGGCTCCAGGGGCTGCCGGGGTTCGGCAAGCAGAAGGCCCAGATCTTCCTGGCGCTGCTGGGCAAGCAGCTGGGCGTGCGGCCCGAGGGGTGGCGGGATGCGGCGGGTGCGTACGGGGAGGCGGACGCGTTTCGCTCCGTCGCGGACATCACGGGGCCGGAGTCGCTGACGAAGGTGCGGGCGCACAAGCAGGAGATGAAGGCTGCGGCGAAAGCGAAGGCCTCCGGCAAGTAGCGGGGATGCCTGCGGCGGCCTGTGGCTGCTTCGGTGGGGGTGCGCGTAGCGCATTGGGTCCGGTTGTGGGTCGGGGTCGCGCCGGGGGGTGTCCGTCCTCGGAACGGCGCGGAATCGGTTACTTGCAGAGGCGCGGGGCGTTGACGCGCCAACCGCTGCGGGCGGACACCCCCCGACACGACCCCTTCTCGCCGTACACGGCTCTCCCGCCGTCTCCCCCTAGCTGCGGGCAGTCGTGCCGCCTGGGGCGGCACGGGTGGGCGCGGCGGCAACCGGCCAGCGGCGGGTCGCGTCACCCACCCCCGGCCCGCACCCGCGCCGGGTGCCACGTGGACGTCGGGCAAGTGGTCGCGTCAGTCCCGTGGACCGTCTCAAGTGGCGGGGGTGTCGGGGGCGTTCCCAGCATGGAGCATGACCGAGCCACCGAGTGGGCCTCCCGGAGGGACGCCGTACGACGATCGCGGGGTGCACGCGCGGCACGGTGTGCGCGGCACCGGCGGCGGTCGGTCCGAGCCCGAACCCGCGTTCGAGGGGCCCCTGCGGCTGCTGTCCCGCGCCGCATGGCAGACCGTGCTGTTCACCGGCATCGCCTCACTGGTCCTCGGCGTGCTCGTCCTCGTGTGGCCCGGCGCCTCGCTGCTCGCCGCCGGCGTGTTCTTCGGGCTCTATCTCGTCGTCAGCGGCATCCTCCAGCTGGCCGCCGCCTTCGGCACGCACCGGACGACCTCGCTGCGGGTGCTGGCCTTCGTCAGCGGCGCCGTGTCGATCCTGCTGGGGCTGTTCTGCTTCCGCGGGCCCCTCCAGTCCGTGCTGCTGCTCGCGCTGTGGATCGGCATCGGCTGGCTGTTCCGCGGCGTCACCCAGATCGTGGCCGCCGTGCACGACCCCGCGATGCCCGCGCGCGGCTGGCACGTCTTCCTCGGTGTCGTCACCGTGGTGGCCGGCGTCGTCCTGATCGACTCGCCGGTCGAGTCGGCCTCCGTCCTCATGCTGGTCGGCGGCTGGTGGCTGGTCGTCGTCGGCCTCGTCGAGATCGTCACCTCTCTGCGGCTGCGCGGGCCCGCGCGTCACGAGCTGTGAACGGCGCCCGTGCCTACGCCGAGCGAGCGGTTCTCATACCCGCGCGATGGACGGCGTACGCCCGGCGGGGACACGACTGACGTGAGCCCCGCACCGCACGCCACCACCGCACGCGCCGGGCGCACCGCCCGGCTGCGGGTGCTCGTGCTGCTGCTCGCCCTGGTCGTGCCCTGCGCGCACGCCACGGCCGAGGCGGTGCCGACCGCGACGGTGGCCGGCGCGGTGGGGGAGTACGACCAGGTCGACAGTGCCCTGCGCGCTCCCGTGCGCAGTGGGCGGCGGGCCGGGCCGGAGCGGTCCGTGGTCCGGCGGGCCGCAGGTCGTGCCCGCTCCGCACCTTCTGTTCCGGCCGTGCCGCGCTCCCGCGCGTGCGGCCCGCGCTCCGTGGTTCTGCGCTGCTGACGGGGCCGGGCTCCAGGAGCACGGAATCCCGTACACGGAGACAGGAGCAGTCATGCCCAACGACCCCTACGCCGTCCTGCGCGCCCTCCTGCGTGCCGAGGCCGCCCGCAGTACCCCCAAGCCCGGCAGCGCGCCGCAGGCTCCGACCGAACGGCCGCTCCCCACGCGGGAAGGGAGCCGCGGCTGAGGCAAGGGACCGGGCGGTGGGGGCGGTTCGGGACCGCCTCCGCCGCCGGCGGCGCGTCCGCCTTCCGATTGATCCCCTTTACGGCGCCATTTCCAGCGCCGCACTCGGGCGCCATGGCTGCGCCCGCAACGTCCGGGCCGGTAGGCTTTCCGTGTGATCTTCAAGCGCATCGGAAACGGCCGGCCGTACCCCGACCACGGCCGGGAAAGCACCCGGCAGTGGGCGGACGTCGCTCCGCGTCCGGTCCGCCTCGATCAGCTCGTGACGACCAAGGGCCAGCTCGACCTGGAGACCCTCCTCGCCGAGGACTCCACCTTCTACGGCGACCTCTTCGCGCACGTCGTGAAGTGGCAGGGCGATCTGTATCTGGAGGACGGGCTGCACCGCGCGGTGCGCGCGGCGCTTCAGCAGCGCCAGGTGCTGCACGCGCGGGTTCTCGAACTCGACTGACCCTTTCGGGTTGCCTTGCGGCGAACCACGGAACGTCGACTGATCATCTAATAGGCATCGCCGCCCCGGCGCATTACGCTGCGCCCATGAGCATGCTGACTCCTCCCGGCATGGGTGGCCAGTACAAGATCACGGGGGACAAGTACCCCCGGATGCGCCCGGCCCGGCGACGCGGCAGGCTTGCCTTCCTCGGCGTCGCCTGCGTCACCGTCCTCGGTGTGCTCGGCTGGGGCACGCTGCAGCTCGTGGACGTCTTCACCGGCGGCGACAAGGCCTCGGCGGCCGGTGCCGCCGGCTGCGTCACCGCGTCCGCGAAGACGAGCGCCTCGCCCGCCGCGGTGAAGCTGCCGAAGCCGGGTCAGGTCACCGTCAACGTCCTCAACGCGACGACCCGCGGCGGGCTCGCGCAGAAGACCGCCGACGAGCTGAAGAAGCGCGGCTTCCGCATCGGCGACGTGAGCAACGCGCCCAAGGAGTACGACAAGAAGGTCGCCGGCACGGGCCTCCTGCTCGGCCCGGCCGCCTCCCTGAAGAGTTCGCTCACCGTGCTCGGCACCCAGCTGGCCGGTGCCGAACCCCGCGTCGACGCGGCCCGCAAGGGTGCCGAGGTCGACCTGATCATCGGCAACGGCTTCAAGGGGCTGGCGAAGCCGGCGGACGCCGGCGCGGCGCTGGCCCGGCTGAGCGCGCCGCAGCCGACGCCCGCCGCGGAGAAGAAGAGCTGCTGAGCAGCCCTGGGGGTGGCTGCCGCGCGGCCTTGCGGGTGCTACTCGGCCGCCCCGTACATGCGGTCGCCCGCGTCGCCGAGGCCCGGGACGATGTAGCCCTGCTCGTTCAGGCGCTCGTCGACCGAGGCCGTCACCACGGTCACCGGGGTGCCGGCCAGCTCGCGCTCCATCAGTTCGACGCCCTCGGGGGCGGCGAGCAGCACCACGGCCGTCACGTCGTCGGCGCCGCGCTTGATCAGCTCCCGGATCGACGCGACCAGGGTGCCGCCCGTGGCCAGCATCGGGTCCAGGACGTACACCTGGCGTCCGGACAGGTCCTCCGGCATGCGGGTCGCGTAGGTGGAGGCCTGGAGCGTCTCCTCGTTGCGGATCATGCCGAGGAAGCCCACCTCCGCGGTCGGCAGCAGCCGGACCATGCCGTCGAGCATGCCGAGGCCGGCCCGCAGGATCGGCACCACCAGCGGGCGCGGGTGGGAGAGCTTGACGCCGGTGGTCTGCGAGACCGGCGTGTGGACGTCGACCTGCTCGGTGCGCACGTCGCGCGTGGCCTCGTAGGCGAGCAGGGTGACCAGCTCGTCGGCGAGACGGCGGAAGGTCGCGGAGTCGGTGCGCTGGTCGCGCAGCGTGGTGAGCTTGTGGGCGACCAGGGGGTGGTCGACGACGTGGAGACGCATGTCCCCCACAGTAACGGGGCCCCGCGGGGCCGGTGTCCCCGCGGCTGGGCAAGCCCCGAACCGCCGCGCCACTCATTCGCCGGAGTCAACCGCCCGGGCGGGGGAAGGCGGGAGGGACGGAGACTGGGTGGTGAGACTGTGCCTGACCGGAACTTCCACGACATGCCGTCCCGCGGCGAGGAGCCTGGGACACGACGCGGTACGGAGCCGGAGCGGAGTACGGAGCGGGACCGGGGGGCCGAGCGGCGACGGCGCCGGGCCCAGTTCCTGCGGGACCTCGCGGACGCCCGTGAGCTGCGGGACCGCGTGCAGCCGCGCCGCGTCAAGGTCGCCCGGCTGCGGCACGCCATGCGCATGCGCACCTTCCGCTGGTGACTTTCCGGCCCGGCCGGGGAAGATCGCGCGCCGCGCCGACGTTGGTCGGAACGGACGTACGCGGAGACCCGGGAGAATCCGCGTACGATCCGCACGTGGCGGCGGCTGGGCGGCTGCCCGGGGACGTACTTCGCGGCACGCCGGTCAAAACTGCCGGACACAGGGCTCCGAAGACGTCCCCTGAGCGCCTTGTTTCTGCCACGATTCCGACTGGGTGGGCTCGGAGCACCGCTCCCCCGCCCACAGCCTCCGCCGGGGGGACCCCCAACCGGCACGCCTATGACCAGTGGGAGAGTCACGGTGTACTTCGCCGCACTGCTCGCGCGCACCGAAGACGGGTGGGAAGCGAGCGACACGGAGCTCGACAATGTGGAGACCCTGTCGGATCTGGCCGACCTGGCCCGGGAGGCCTCTCCCGACGAGGACACGGTGCTCGTGCTGATCGAGCAGGAGGACGCGTGGTTCGGAGTCGTCCGGGTGGACGGCGAGGAGGACCCCCGCATCTACGTCTCGGACGCCGCCGCGGCCGCCCGCAGCAGCTACGGCGAGATCCTGCTCACCGACGAACTGCTCGGCCGGGACCCCGGTGACGACGACGACCTCGACGCCCTCGACCTCGACGGCACCGAGGACGGCGAGTCCGACGACGACGAGGACGGGGCCGAGGGCGGTGACGGTGCCGCCGGCGCCGACGAGGCCGTGCCGCACGGCCCGGTCGGTGACCCGGAGGTCCTCGACGACCTCGGCGTGAGCGAGAAGGAACTGCGCTCGATGTCCGGGGACGCGGTCGGAGAGATCGCCGAGGCACTGGGCGCCTCCGACGTGCTGGAGACCGTCCGCTGACCGGACAGGAGCAGGAGGACGACACGGACCGCTCCGTACCGCCCGACCCGGTGCGCGACCCGTGGCGGACCGCGATGCGGCTCGCCCTGGCCGAGGCCGGGCGGGCCGCGCGGGGCGGGGACGTCCCGGTCGGCGCCGTCGTGCTGGCGCCGGACGGCCGGACCGTACTGGCGGCCGGTCACAACGAACGCGAGGCCACCGGCGACCCGACGGCCCACGCCGAGGTCCTCGCGATCCGGCGGGCCGCGGCGGTGCTCGGCGAGTGGAGGCTGAGCGGCTGCACCCTCGTCGTCACCCTGGAGCCGTGCACGATGTGCGCGGGCGCGCTGGTGCAGTCCCGCGTGGACCGTGTCGTCTACGGCGCCCGCGACGACAAGGCGGGCGCGGCCGGCTCCCTGTGGGACGTCGTGCGCGACCGGCGGCTCAACCACCGTCCCGAGGTGATCGAAGGCGTGCTCGCGGACGACTGCGCCCGGCTGCTCACGGACTTCTTCCGGGACCGCTGACGGCCCCGTACTGGGCGTCCACAACCGATTTCAAACCAGGCCGCACTCTGTTGTAAGGTCTCTCTCGGTAGCGTGTCCGAGCGGCCGAAGGAGCTCGCCTCGAAAGCGAGTGTGGCGCAAGTCACCGAGGGTTCAAATCCCTCCGCTACCGCTCTTGAAGGGCCCCGTCGAAAGACGGGGCCCTTCGTGCGATCATGTTCGACCGAAAGGCGTGCGTCGAAAGGGACAGGGGAGGCCGCGGTGGCGGTGAACTCGAAGAAGATCGCCGTCTACGTGCTCGTGGTCTTCGCGCTGTATGTGATCATCACCGATCCGGCGAAGGCCGCCGACTACGTCCAGATAGGTTTCCAGGGCATATCCGACGCGGCGAGCGCCGTCGGCGACTTCATGACCTGGGCCGCCAACGGAGGAGAGTGATGATCCGCCACCTCGTGCTGTTCAAGCTGAACGACGGCGTCGAGCGCGACGACCCGCGCGTCGTGCAGGGCGTCGAGGCCTTCCGGGCGCTCGGCGGCCAGATCGAGGAGCTGCGCTTCTGGGAGTGCGCCTGGAACATCAGCGACCGGCCCATCGCCCACGACTTCGCCATCAACTCGGCCGTGGACGACGCCGACGCCCTCACCCGCTACCTCGAACACCCGGCGCATCAGGCAGGCGTCGCGCTCTGGCGCGAGTTCGCCACCTGGGTGATCGCCGACTACGAGTTCTAGCCCCGGACGGGCTCCGGAACGGCCCGCGTCCCCCGGCCCTCGCGTTCCCCGGCCCCGCACCTGCCCGGTGCGGGGCCGTTCCGCGTTCACTCAACACGGTGTTATGCGGTGCTTGCACACAGTGGACATGTCTTGTGATGCTATGACCGCTTTTGACGGATGAGTTGACGGAAGAGCTGACTGATCACGAGGTGGAGTTGACCGTGCCGGCCAGTACTGCGCCTCAAGCACCGCACGCACCGCCCGCCCAGCCCCAGGAGGCCCCCGCGCCCCCGCGCAGCCGGGGCGCCGACACCCGGGCCCTGACCCAGGTGCTCTTCGGTGAACTCAAGGGCCTCACCCCGGGCACGCCGGAGCACGACCGGGTGCGCGCGGCGCTCATCGAGGCCAACCTCCCGCTGGTGCGCTACGCCGCCGCCCGCTTCCGCTCCCGCAACGAGCCGATGGAGGACGTCGTCCAGGTCGGCACCATCGGGCTCATCAACGCCATCGACCGCTTCGACCCGGAGCGGGGCGTGCAGTTCCCGACCTTCGCGATGCCGACGGTCGTCGGCGAGATCAAGCGGTACTTCCGCGACAACGTCCGCACGGTGCACGTACCGCGCCGGCTGCACGAGCTGTGGGTGCAGGTCAACAGCGCGACCGAGGACCTGACGACCTCCTTCGGGCGGTCCCCGACGACCGCCGAGATCGCCGAGCGGCTGCGCATCACCGAGGACGAGGTGCTGTCCTGCATCGAGGCGGGACGGTCGTACCACGCCACCTCGCTGGAGGCCGCCCAGGAGGGCGACGGGCTGCCCGGGCTGCTCGACCGCCTCGGCTACGAGGACCCGGCCCTCGACGGCGTCGAACACCGCGACCTCGTACGGCACCTGCTGGTCCAGCTCCCGGAGCGGGAGCAGCGGATCCTGCTGCTGCGCTACTACAGCAACCTCACCCAGTCGCAGATCAGCGCGGAACTCGGCGTCTCCCAGATGCACGTGTCGCGGCTACTGGCGCGTAGTTTCCAGCGATTGAGGTCCGCGAACCGGATCGACGCGTAACCTCGGAACGGACTCGGGGCGCAGTCGAAAGCGCGAGCGAGATGTCACCGGGGCGAGCGAATCGCTCACCAGGGCCGTTGCGGGCTCAATCGGGCTGAAAGGCCGTCAGACCCCCTGTTTCCAGGGGGTATTCGTGTCTCGGATGTCGACATGTCACTACAGCGCGTTGCCGACATGTGACATTCTGCCGGAGACGCGTTTGCCGGAGCCCCGGCTCCGGTATTCAGGTGAAGGCTGCGTTCCCGGCGTGGGAGCGTACGCCGCGACCGTCCCGCGACCCAAAGGGGGTGGCATGTCCGCAGACCAGGGCAGCTCGAAGGTGCTCGCGCTCGCGGAGAGCGAGACCGCGCCCGGCACGATCGAGGCGCTCGGCCCCGTCGATGACGTCCAGGCCATCGAAGCCGTTCCGACCCTCGACGCCGTGCCGGCCCAGAGCCTTCCGGCCACGGAGGCCATCGACACCCGCACCCTGTCCCGCTCCCTGTTCCTGCGGCTCGCCGCCCTCGACGAGGACAGTCCGGAACGTGGCTACGTCCGGGACACCCTGATCGAGCTGAATCTCCCGCTGGTGCGTTACGCCGCCGCGCGCTTCCGCTCCCGCAACGAGCCGATGGAGGACATCGTCCAGGTCGGCACGATCGGCCTGATCAAGGCGATCGACCGCTTCGACTGCGAACGGGGCGTGGAGTTCCCGACGTTCGCGATGCCGACGGTCGTCGGGGAGATCAAGCGGTTCTTCCGCGACACCTCGTGGTCGGTGCGGGTCCCGCGCCGCCTCCAGGAGCTGCGGCTGGCGCTGACGAAGGCCAGCGACGAGCTGTCCCAGAAGCTGGACCGCTCCCCGACGGTCGGCGAGCTGGCCGCCGTGCTGGGCGTGTCCGAGGAGGACGTCGTCGACGGCCTCGCGGTCGGCAACGCCTACACCGCCTCCTCGCTGGACTCCCCCACCCCGGAGGACGACGGCGGCGAAGGCTCGCTGGCGGACCGCCTGGGCTACGAGGACACGGCGCTGGAGGGCGTGGAGTACCGCGAGTCCCTCAAGCCGCTGCTCGCCAAGCTGCCGCCCCGGGAGCGCCGGATCATCATGCTGCGCTTCTTCGCCAACATGACCCAGTCGCAGATCGGCGAGGAGGTCGGCATCTCGCAGATGCACGTCTCCCGGCTGCTCACCCGGACCCTGTCGCAGCTGCGCGAGGGCCTCATCTCCGACTGAGCCCCACGCCTGCGGCGCCTCGGACGACAGCCGCAACGACGACAGCCCGGCGACCGCCGCGGCACCTCGGGGG